>NZ_CAXTHO010000017.1:0-36084 GCF_964244015.1 uncultured Amnibacterium sp.
CGGCCCCCGCGCTTCGGCAGGCTGCGCGCACCCCGGCAGGCCGGGAAGCGCCTCGTCGGCCTGCTGCAGCGCGCACGGCCTGCCGAGGTGCTGGATCAGCCTGCTGAAGGATCGGGAGACTCGTCCTGGACACCGCGCACGCGCTTGCGGAGGCGGTCGACGCGGGCCGACGTGTCGCGCTCGAAGCCGTTGCCGGTGGGTCGGTAGTAGTCGCGGCCCACCAGCTCGTCGGGCGGGTACTGCTGCTCGACGACGCCGTGCTCACCGTCGTGCGCGTAGCGGTAGCCCTGACCGTGGCCGAGCCGCTTCGCCCCCGCGTAATGCGCGTCGCGGAGGTGGACGGGGACCCGGCCGATGCGGCCCGCGCGCACGTCGGCGAGCGCGGCGTCGATCGCCAAGTAGGACGCGTTCGACTTGGGGGCGAGCGCCAGGTAGACGACCGCCTCGGCCAGCGGGATGCGCCCCTCCGGCATGCCGATGAACTGCACGGCGTCGGCCGCCGCGATCGCGAGCGGCAGCGCCTGCGGGTCGGCCATACCGACGTCCTCGGCGGCGAGCACGATGATCCTGCGGGCGATGAAGCGCGGGTCCTCCCCCGCCTCGATCATCCGGGCCAGGTAGTGCACGGAGGCGTCGACGTCGCTGCCGCGGACCGACTTGATGAACGCGCTGATGACGTCGTAGTGCTCGTCCCCGTCGCGGTCGTAGCGCAGCAGCGCGCGATCGACCGCGGTCGCGACCAGCTCCTCCGTGATCTCGGGCGCCTCGGCGCCCTGCTCGATGCCGTCGTCGTCCGCGGCGAGCGTCGAGGACGCCTCCAGCGCCGTGAGCGCCCGCCGGGCGTCCCCGGAGGCGAGCCGTACCAGCGCCGAGCGCGCCTCGGGTGCGAGCCGGAAGCGGCCGGACAGCCCGCGCGGGTCCTCCACCGCCCGGTCGACGAGGACGCCCAGGTCCTCCTCCGTCAAGGGCTGCAGGGTCAGCAGCAGCGAGCGCGACAGCAGCGGCGCGACGACCGAGAACGACGGGTTCTCGGTCGTCGCGGCGATCAAGGTGACCCAGCCGTTCTCGACCCCGGGCAGCAGGGCGTCCTGCTGCGCCTTCGAGAAGCGGTGGATCTCGTCGAGGAACAGCACGGTCGAGACGCCGTAGAGATCGGCCTGCTCGCGGGCCTTCTCCATCACGCTGCGGACGTCCTTGACGCCCGCGGTGACCGCGGACAGCTCGACGAACCGGCGACCGGAGCTGTGCGCGACCGCCTGCGCGAGCGTGGTCTTGCCGGTGCCGGGCGGGCCCCACAGGATCACCGAGACGGCGCCGCTCGTCCCGTCGGGCGACGCCAGGCGACGCAGCGGAGAACCCGGCCGCAGCAGGTGCGACTGGCCGGCGACGTCGTCGAGCGAGGTCGGCCGCATCCGCACCGCGAGCGGCACCGGTCCCTGCCGCAGAGCGGTCCGCACCTCCATGCTCGTCACCCTATGCACGCGCTCCGACAGCCTGCGCGCCGCTGACCGGCGTCCCCGCCCTCTTCTACGATGCAGGTCGTCGCCCGCTGGCCGGGCACGGGAGGAGGCGGGCGTGGCGGGTCGCGGTGCGCGGGAGAAGGCGGGACGCGAGGCGCGCAAGCGCGTCCGCTCCTACTCGATCCGGCAGCAGGTGCACCTCGAACGCGGTCGCCGCCGACGCCGCGACGACCTCGTGGCCGTGATCGTCTTCGTGGTCGTCATCGCACTCGCGACGACCGCGCAGGTCGGCTACTTCGTGGCAGGTCCCGGCATGCCGACGCCGGCGAAGTCCTCCTCCGCGTCACCCACGCCGACGGCGACCCGCACGCTGCCGCCGTCGTCGCTCTCCGAGAACCGCACGTGGACCGGCACGATGACGCTGAACACGACGAAGCTGTCGATCTCGCTCGCCGGCACGAAGGCCCCGCAGGCCGTCGCGAACTTCGTCGAGCTGGCCCGGTCCGAGTTCTACGCGGGTCTCAGCTGCCACCGGCTGACCACCTCCGGCATCTTCGTGCTGCAGTGCGGCGACCCGGCCGGCGACGGCTCCGGCGGCCCCGGCTACACCTTCGGCCCGCTCGAGAACGTGCCGAAGGACGGCGTCTACCCGGCCGGCACGATCGCGATGGCGCGGGGCACCGCCGAGGACAGCCAGGGCAGCCAGTTCTTCATCGTCTACAAGGAGTCGAAGCTGCCGGCCCCCGGCTACACGGTCTTCGGGAAGGTCACCGGCGGGCTGTCGGCGCTGAAGACGGCGATCACGAGCACGGGCGTGGCGGCCGGCGGCACGAGCCCGACCGACGGTCCGCCGAAGGTCGCGACCTCCATCGGCGACATCGCGGTGCAGTGACGGCGGCCGCGCGGTGACGGACGCCGCCGAGGGGCCGTCCGTTCCGCCCGGTGCAGTACCCTCTGGCATCGAGGTGAGCGCTGTGACCACGCCCGAGACCGGATCGGCGGCCGAGGTGGCCGACCGACCCTCCGATCAAGACCGTTCGGCACACCCATGGGGTCGCGTCGACGAGCACGGAGTCGTGTTCGTCCGGGACCACGATGACGAACGCCAGGTCGGCGAGTACCCCGACGCGACACCCGACGAGGCGATCGGCTACTACGAGCGCAAGTACGCGGACCTTGCCAGCCAGGTCGGGCTGCTCGAGCAGCGCGCCCGGCGGGGCGCTCCCCCGGCCGATGTCGCCCGGGCCGTCCGCCGGCTCGCCGAGGCGCTCGAGACGCCGTCGGCGGTCGGCGATCTGCAAGCGCTCCGCAACCGCGTCGCTGCGCTGACCGGCACCGTCGAGGACCTGACGGCGCAGAAGTCGGAGGAGCACAAGGCGGAGGTCGAGCGGGCGAGGGCCGATCGCGTCGCCATCGTCGAGGAGGTCGAGGCCCTCGCCGGGCGCGACCCCGCCACCGTGCAGTGGAAGGCGACCAGCCAGGCCATCGATGCGCTCTTCAACCGCTGGCAGGAGGCGCAGAAGACCGGCGCCCGCCTGCCGAAGGGCGAGGCGAACGACCTGTGGAAGCGGTTCCGCGACGCGCGCTCGTCCATCGACACGCAGCGCCGCGCCTACTTCTCCGAGCTGGACGCGTCGCAGGGCAGCGCTCGCGAGCAGAAGGAGCGGATCGTCGCCAAGGCGGAGGCACTCGCGGGTTCCACCGACGCGATCGGCACCTACCGGTCGCTGCTCGACGAGTGGAAGCTCGCCGGGCGCGCGGGCAAGCGCGTCGACGACGCCCTCTGGGCACGGTTCCGTGCAGCCGGTGACGCGGTGTACTCCGCCAAGGCGCAGGTGCAGGCCGAGCAGGACGTCGAGCTCGGCGGCAACCTGGAGGCGAAGCTCGCGCTGCTCACCGAAGCCGAGCCGCTGCTCACCGCGACGGACGCGCCGTCGGCCAGGACCCGGCTCACCTCGATCCAGCGCCGCTGGGACGCAGCGGGCAAGGTGCCGCGTGATCAGATCCGGCACGTGGAGGACCGGCTCCGCGCGGTCGAGCAGCACGTCGCGTCGCTGGAGCAGGACCACTGGCGCAGGACGAACCCCGAGACCAGGGCACGGTCCGACGGCCTGTCCTCCCAGCTGACCGCGGCGATCGCCAAACTCGAGACCGAGCTGGAGAACGCTCGGGCGGCCGGCGACGCCCGACGGATCACGGACGCGCAGGACGCCCTGAACGCCCGTCGCACCTGGCTCGACGCTCTGCGCTGATCGAGTCGCGCTGATCAGGTCGCGCTGAGTGCACCCTCCTGCGGCCCTCGAAGGGCTCCTCCACAGGCCGGGTTCTCCACAACCGGCGGCCGCGGCGTGCGACACCGGTCGTCGCTCGGCGACACTGCACCGGTGCGACTCGCCCCGGCCCTCGATCCTGCGCTGTTCTCCGAGACGGAGCGATCGGTGCTGCTCCTCGACGGGGAGTGCCGCGCGGTCGGGCTGACCGTCGCGCCGGTGGACGTACCCGACGGCCCGGTGGTCCGGGCGGCGTCGCTCGCCGGGGCGACGGCCCGGCACGACCTCGTGGCCGAGCTGTGGTCGGCGGCGTGGGTGCACGGCGTCGTCGAGGTGCTGCCGCTGCCGCTGTCGCTGGCCGTGGATGTCCGGGCGTCACGACGGACCAAGCTCATCTCACCCGCCCCCCGCGAGGCGCACTTCCGGTCCGACGACACCGAACGTCTCGGCGGCGTCCTGGTCACGTCGCCGCTGAAGACGGCGTACGACCTGGTCCGCCTCGACGGGACCGGCGCGGCCGAGGAGGTCGCCGCCGCGCTCCTCCGGATCGCCGGCCTCACGCCCGCGATCGCTGCAGCGCTGGCTCAGCTGCAGCTCGGCGCGCCCCACAAGCAGCGTGGCATCGACCGCCTGGCGGCGCTGCCGGCGTGAGCCCCGCGGACGATCTCGAGACGAAACCGTCAGCCGGCGCTGACCCGGTAGACGTCGTAGACGGCCTCGATGCGGCGGACCGCGTTCAGGACACGGTCGAGGTGCGTGGTGTCGCCCATCTCGAACACGAAGCGGCTGAGCGCGAGGCGGTCGGAGGAGGTGGATACGGTCGCCGACAGGATGTTCACGTGGTGCTCGGAGAGCACCCGCGTGACGTCGGACAGCAGCCCGGAGCGGTCGAGCGCCTCCACCTGGATCTGCACCAGGAAGACGCTCTTCGACGTCGGCGCCCACTCGACCTCGAGGATCCGCTCGGGCTCGCGCTGCAGCGCCGTGACGTTGTTGCAGTCCGTGCGATGCACCGAGACGCCCGAGCCGCGCGTGACGAATCCGACGATGTCGTCGCCGGGCACCGGCGTGCAGCACTTCGCGAGCTTCACCAGGATGTCGGGCGCACCGCGCACGAGCACCCCGGAGTCGCTCGCCCTGATCGCCCGCCGGCGACCGCCGGTGGTGGGGGCCTGGAACTCCTGCTCGTCGGCCTCCTGCGCGTCCTGCACCTGCGCGAGGACGCGTTCGATGATCGACTGCGTCGAGACGTGGCCCTCGCCGACGGCGGCGTACAGGGCGGAGACGTCCTCGTACCGCATCGAGGTCGCGATGCCGAGCAGCACGTCCTGGTTCATCAGCTTCGTCAGCGGCAGGTTCTGCTTGCGCATCGCGCGAGCGATCGCGTCCTTGCCCTGCTCGACCGCCTCGTCGCGGCGCTCCTTGGTGAACCACTGGCGGATCTTCGTGCGGGCGCGCGGGCTGCGGACGAACTGCAGCCAGTCCTTCGACGGGCCCGAGTCCGGGTTCTTCGAGGTGAACACCTCGACGACATCACCGGAGGCGAGGGTCGACTCGAGCGGCACGAGGCGCCCGTTGACCTTGGCACCCATGGTCCGGTGCCCGACGTCGGTGTGCACGGCGTAGGCGAAGTCGACCGGGGTCGCACCGGCGGGCAGGCCGATCACCTTCCCCTTGGGGGTGAAGACGTAGACCTCCTTCGCACCGATCTCGAAGCGCAGGCCCTCGAGGAACTCCTGCGGGTCCGCGGTCTCGCTCTCCCAGTCGGAGAGGTGGGCGAGCCACGCCATGTCCTCGTCGCCCGCCGCCGGAGAGCCGTCGGACCGCCCGGCGACCTGCTCCTTGTACTTCCAGTGCGCCGCGACACCGAACTCGGCCCGCTGATGCATCTCGTGCGTGCGGATCTGGATCTCGACCGCGCGCCCTTCCGGGCCCAGCACGGTGGTGTGGAGGGACTGGTAGAGGTTGAACTTCGGCGTCGCGATGTAGTCCTTGAAGCGCCCGGGCACCGGCGTCCACCTGGCGTGGATCGAGCCGAGCACGGCGTAGCAGTCGCGGACGGACTCGACCAGCACACGGATGCCGGTGAGGTCGTAGATCTCGTCGAACTCGCGACCCCGCACGATCATCTTCTGGTAGATCGAGTAGTACTGCTTCGGCCGGCCGACGACGCGGCCCTTGATCTTCGACGCCTTCAGGTCCTCCGTGACCTGCTCCGTCACCTGGGCGACGAACTCCTCCCGCAGCGGCGTGCGCGTGCGGACCAGGGACTCGATCTCGAGATAGAGCTTCGGGTAGAGGACCGCGAACGACAGGTCCTCGAGCTCGAGCTTGATGGTCTGGATACCGAGCCGGTGCGCGAGGGGCGCGTAGATCTCGAGCGTCTCCTTCGCCTTGCGCTGCGCGCTCTCGGCGGGCACGAAGCCCCAGGTGCGGGCGTTGTGGAGGCGGTCGGCCAGCTTGATGATCAGGACCCTGAGGTCCTTCGACATCGCGATGACCATCTTGCGGACCGTCTCCGCCTGCGCGGAGTCGCCGTATTTCAGCTTGTCGAGCTTCGTGACACCGTCGACCAGCAGGGCGACCTCGTCACCGAAGTCGGCGCGCACCTCGTCGAGCGTGTACTCGGTGTCCTCGACGGTGTCGTGGAGGAGGGCCGCCGCGACGCCGCGCGGTCCGATCCCGAGCTCGGCCAGGATCTGCGACACCGCCACCGGGTGGGTGATGTACGGCTCGCCGCTCTTGCGCATCTGGCCGCGATGCGCGCGTTCGGCGGCGGTGTACGCCCGCTCGATCACGCCCGTGTCGGACCTCGGATGGTGCTGCCGGACGGTCTTGATCAGGATGTCGACGGCGTCGACCGGCTGGGCACGCGAGAAGAGTCGGGGCACTCGACGGCGCAGCGAGGCCGTGGTCGGAGCCGCATCCCGGGTCTCGGTCACTCCCCACCTCCCGCCTCGTGGAGGCTAACACCCAGGTCCGCGGCGCACTTCCCGCTCAGACCCGGGCGCTTCCTTCGACAGCCTCAGGACGGCGCGCGGTCAGCGCGCGGCGCGCCTGCAGCTTGATCGCGGGCTCGGTGGAGCGCAGGTCCGTGTAGAGCGGAGCCGCGACGAAGATCGTCGAGTACGTGCCGACGATGATGCCGATGAACAGCGCGAGCGAGATGTCGCGCAGCGTGCCCGCACCGAGCAGCGTCGTGCCGATGAAGAGGATCGACGCGATCGGCAGCAGGCCCACGACCGACGTGTTGATCGACCGCACGAGCGTCTGGTTGACGGCGAGGTTCACCGTCTCGGCGAACGTCCGGGTCGACCGGTCGGTCATCTGGGAGGTGTTCTCGCGGATCTTGTCGAACACCACCACGGTGTCGTAGAGCGAGTAGCCGAGGATCGTGAGGAAGCCGATCACCGCGGCCGGCGTGATCTCGAACCCGACGATGCCGTAGACACCGGCCGTGATGATCAGGTCGTGCACCAGCGAGACGATGCCCGCCACCGACATCTTCCAGGTGCGGAAGTACACCGCCATCACGACGGCGACGAGCACCAGGAAGATGATCAGCGCACGGATGGCGCCGCCGGAGATGTCGGCGCCCCACGTCGGGCCGATGAAAGACGACGTGACGTCGCTCGGGGGAACGTCGTACGCCTTCGCGAGCGCCGCCGCGACCGCATCGCTGTTCGTCGTGCTGCCGGCCTTCGTATCGAGCTGCGTGGTCTGCACCTGCACGGCCCGGCCGCCGACGACCGTCACGACGGGCTCGACGTCGGCCCCGGTGATGGACTGCACGGCGTCCTTCGCGATGCTCGTGTCGTCGACGTCCTCGCGCGACTGCGAGACCGTGAACTGCGATCCGCCGGTGAACTCGATGCCGAAGTGGAAGCCGCGGTCGAAGATCGGCAGCACCAGCAGCGGGAGGACGAGCGCGAGGACGACCGCGATGCCGGAGACGCCGTACCAGATGCGCCGGCGCTTGATGAAGTCGACCGACCGTTTCCCCGTGTAGAGGTCGTTGCCGAATCGCGTGAGTCCGTTGGCCATCAGCTGCGAGCCTTCCTGTCGGAACCCGACTCGGCCGCTTTCCGTTCGGCGATCGTCTGCCGCCGCAGCGCCTCCCCGGCGCTTCTCGTCCCCGCTCCGGCGATCGCCGGATCGCGGAACCGGCCGCGGCCGCGATAGACGGCGCCGAGCGCCCGCGGGTCGAGGCCGGAGAAGGCGTGGCCGTCGGCGAAGAACGGCCGGCGGGCGAGCAGTTGCAGCATCGGGTGGGTGAACAGCGTCACGACCAGGACGTCGATCAAAGTGGACAGGCCGAGGGTGAGGGCGAAGCCCTGCACGTCGCCCACCGCGAGGGCGAACAGCACGCCGGCGGCCAGCAGGTTCACCGCGTCGGAGGCGAGGACCGTGCGGCGTGCGCGGCGCCAGCCGGTCTCGACCGCGCCCTCGAGGGTCCGGCCCTCCCGCAGCTCGTCGCGGATGCGCTCGAAGTAGACGATGAACGAATCGGCGGTGATGCCGATCGACACGATGATGCCGGTGACGCCCGCGAGGGACAGCCGGTACCCCTCCCGCCAGGAGAGGAAGTCGAGCACGATGAATGTCAGGACCGCCGACATCCCGAGGCTCGCGAGCACGACGGAGGCGAGCGCGCGGTACTGGAACACCGCGTAGCCGAACACCAGGATCAGGCCGATCAGGCCCGCGATGAGGCCGGCGAGCAGCTGGGACGAGCCGAGCGTCGCGGAGATCGTGTTCTGGCTCTGCACGGTGAAGTTGACGGGCAGCGCGCCGAACTTCAGCTGCCCGGCGAGCCGCTTGGAGCTGTCCTCGGTGAAGTTGCCGGAGATCTCCGCCTTGCCGTTGGTGATCGCCGCGTTCATCGTCGGGGCGGAGATGACCCTGCCGTCGAGGGTGATCGCGAACTGGTTCTGTACGGTGCCGGTCAGCTTCACGAGCCGCTCGGAGATGGTCGCGAACTGGGTCGTACCCGTGCCGTTGAACGTGAGGTTGACCACCCAGGCTCCCGTCGACGCACCCTGCGAGTTGGTCGCCAGGCCCGCGGTCGCGTCCGAGATGTTCGTGCCGGGAACCTCCACGGGGCCGAGCAGGTACTTCGCGCTGCGGTCGTCCTGGCACGTGACGAGCGGCTTGTCGGCATCGGCCGCGCCGGGGTCGGTATCGGCGGCGCAGTTGAAGTTGTCGTAGAGGTTCTGCAGGTAGGGGGTGACCTGGGAGAGATCGCTGCCGTTCGTCGGCTTCGCGCTCGGCGTGTTCGCGAGGGAGGCGGGCGGTGTGTAGGGCGTGTCACCGGTTCCGGCGGAGGCGTCGGGCGCCGCTGTGGTGAGCAGCACCGGCCGGAAGTCCATCCGCGCGCTCTCGCGCACGCTGTTGATCGTCGCCTGCGAGGGCGTACCCGGCAGCGAGACGACGATGAACTGCCCGCCCTGCGTCGAGATCTGGGCGTCGGGACTGCCGCCGGCGGCGGCGCGCTGCCGGATGATCGTCACCGACTGGTCGAGCTGGTCCTGCGTCGGCTGCTTGCCGCCCTCGGTCGCGGCCTGCAGGATGATCTGCGTCCCGCCCTCGAGGTCGAGGCCGAGCTTCGGCAGCAGCGACTGCGACTTCACGGCGAACGTGCTGCCCGGTGCGACGAGCACGCCCACGAGGTTCAGGGCGACACCGGCGAGGATCACGACGACGAGGCCGATCAGCGCGCGCCGCGCGCGGTGCTTCGGGGTCACGGGACTCGGCACAGAGGCCTTTCGGGGTCGAGGCGTTCGTCAGTGCGCCAGGGCGCGACGGCCCGGACGGCGCGGCACCGTGTCCTGAGCAGGAGCGGGCCGGGCAATGGTACGGGCTACTCGCTCACGCCCTTCGAGGCCGCGCTGTCGGTGGGTCGCGCGGTGCCGGGCTCCGGCTTCGACAGGTCGACGCGCTCGCCGAACGTCGGGTCGGCGGCGGCGTCCTCCAGCACGACGGGCTCGCCGTTCAGGACGGTGCCGTCGTCCGCCACCGGCGTCACGATCCTGCCGATCGCCTGGCGGTGGATGGTGATCTCCGAGGTCGGTCCGGTGCGCAGCGTGATCTTGCTCTCGTCCTCGTCGATCGCGGTGATCGTGCCGAAGATGCCGCCGGAGGTCATGATCTCCGCGCCCGGGCGGAGGCCGGCCGTCATCTCGGCGGCGGTCCGCTGGCGCTTGCGGCCGTTGCGGAACATCAGGGCGATGATCACGACGATGATCACGCCGAAGAACAGAAGCTGTGTGGTGTTCGCGTCCATGCGGAAGCCTTTCGGGTGACGGCGGCCGGCAGGGCGCGGACCGGCGCGGTGCCACGATGAGGCGGGCCTGCTCGGCGTCGCGACGGGATGCGAATCCCGCCCGGTGCTCAGCCCGGCATCATACCGGCTCGTCGAACAGCGCGGGGGCGCCGGGCGCCGTCGGCGTCTTCCCGAACCGACGCCAGGCGGTCGATGTGGCGATGCGTCCGCGGGGTGTCCTGGACAGCAGGCCCATGCGGACGAGGAAGGGCTCGACGACGGATTCGATGGTGTCCTGCTCCTCCCCCACGCTCGCGGCGAGGGTGCTGAGACCGACCGGACCCCCGTCGAAGCGCTCGATGATCGCGCCGAGCACGGCCCGGTCGAGTCGATCCAGGCCATCCTCATCGACGTCGTACAGATCGAGCGCAGCCTGCACGGCGGCGTTGTCCGCGATTCCGCCGTGCACCAGTGCCCAGTCGCGGACACGGCGCAGCAAGCGGTTCGCGATGCGAGGGGTGCCTCGGCTCCGGCTCGCGATCTCGCGCAGCGCGGGCGGCTGCACCTGCAGATCGAGCAGAGTCGCGGCCCGCAGCAGCACCTGCTCGAGCTCGTGGGTCGCATAGAACTCGAGGTTCGCGGTGAAGCCGAACCGGTCGCGGAGCGGATTCGGCAGCAGCCCCGACCGCGTCGTCGCACCGACCAGCGTGAAGGGTGCGAGGTCGAGCGGGATGGAGGTGGCGCCCGCGCCTTTCCCGACCATGATGTCGATGCGGAAGTCCTCCATCGCCAGGTACAGCATCTCCTCCGCGGGACGCGCCATGCGATGGATCTCGTCGATGAACAGGACCTCGCCCGGGGTCAGGGAGGAGAGCACCGCGGCGAGGTCGCCGGCGTGCTGGATCGCCGGGCCGCTCGACATCCGCAGCGGCCGGTTCGACTCCTCCGCGACGATCATCGCCAGCGTGGTCTTGCCGAGCCCCGGCGGACCCGCGAGCAGGATGTGGTCGGGCGTGCGGTGCTGCATCGCCGCGGCCTGCAGCAGGACCTGCAGCTGCTTGCGCACGTTCGCCTGGCCGACGAACTCGGAGAGGGACTTCGGGCGGAGCGCTCCTTCGAACGCGAGCTCCGCATCCGACTGCGGGCCGGGATCGACGGCGCTCACCGGACCGCCTGCGGCCCGAGCGCGGACAGCGCGGCGCGGAGGAGCACGGCCGTCTGCCGCTCCTCGGGGCGCTCGGCCAGCACGGTGTCGAGCGCAGCCTGCGCGGCGCGCTCCTGGTAGCCGAGCCCGACCAGCGCGATGAGCACGTCGGCGCCCCTGGCGGCGGGGCGCCTCGAGACCGCGCTGGTCCGGACCGCAATCAGCTTGCCGGTGAGCGAGAGCACGATCAGCTTCGCCGTCTTGGGTCCGATCCCCGAGACGCGGCGGAACACCGCATCCTCGTCGTTGGTGACGGCGGAGGCGATCTCCTCCGGTGTCAGCGCGGCCAGCACGCCCATGGCGGATTTGGGGCCCACGCCGGTGACGCCGCGGAGGAGGTCGAACACCTCGAGCCGCTCGCGATCCGGGAAGCCGAACAGCGACATGTCGTCCTCGCGGACCACCATCGCGGTGTGGATGAGCACCTCCTCCCCCGACCGGACGGAGAGCGCGTGATCGGGCGTGACGGTGACCGCGTAGCCGACCCCCTGGACGTCGACCACGAGGGTCGACCCGAGCGCCTCGAGCACGGACCCCCTGAGCGACGCGATCATGGCTCCGAGGCTAGGCGGACCCTCCGACATCCGGGCGCCGCAACACGGGTCGGCTCGAACACGACTTCGACTGCACCGTTCCGGCGCCCTTCACCACGTCGACTCACCGTTTTGTAGGACGGACCTTCCTACAAAACGGAGAGTGCTCGGCACCGATACGAGTGTGGGAGCGCTCAGACCAGCGGCCAGCGGGTGCCGTTCTGGCGGCGGAGGGCGATGTCGAGGATCTCGGCGTGCACGCCCGCGCCCTGCGCCGCGACGGGTGCGATCTGCTTCGCGATGTCGTCGCCGGACGCCTCGAACCGGACGGTCGCCTCCGCCCGCCCCTGGCGGACGCCGACGGACTTCGCCTCCACGGTCGTCAGCTCCCCCACCGCGGTCACCGCGGCCGGCAGCACGGCCTGCGCGTTCCCGCCGGGGTGCACCCGTCCGACGGTGAGCACGACCCGGTACGACGGCATGACAGCACTCCCCTTCGGCGCCCCGCGCGCCTCGGCTCCATTGTGCGGCCGCAGACCGGAGGCGCTGCGCGAGACGATCAGGCGCAGGCGCCGGTCTGGTCGATGCGGCCCGATCGGCAGAGGGATCGGTGCCAGCCGCCGCCGAACCGGTCCCGCGTCGCGTCCTCGACGATCTCGACACCGTCGAGATCCGGCCCGGTCCGGTAGTAGCGGACGATCGGGTCGCCCTCCGTCGTCGGGGACGCGATCACGAGTTCACGCCCCTCGGCGGGTGCGGCGGCGAGGCATCGGATCCGCGCCTGCGGGATGCGGACTCCCTGCGCCAGCACGACCTCGCCGCACGAGCGGAACGTGGGACGGTTCCTGAACGACGCAGGTGCGCCGGCGGAGGCCATCGAATTCGCGATCACCGCGGACCGCGGCGATGCGCTGTCGGAGGCCGCAGAGGGCTCTTCGCGGAAGGTGACGAAGGCGAGCACCGCGGCGGCGACCACGCCGATCGCGATGAGCCCGACGAGGGCGCGACGGATGGCGAGCATCCGCGCACTGTACGGCGAGTCCCCTGTTCAGAGCCACTTTCGGCGCAGCGGCCAGCGTGCTCAGCGACGCTTGGCCGACGCCTCCGCCTGCTGCCAGGCCCGTTGTGCGGGCGTCATCGTCGCCCCGGCCGCGGTCGGCACGGGCGCCTGCCGCCAGGCGTGGCAGAGCGCGATCGCGATCGCATCCGCGGCGTCCGCCGGCTTCGGGGCCGCCTCGAGGCCGAGCAGCCGGGTCACCATGGTCGTCACCTGCCGCTTGTCCGCGTTGCCGTAGCCGGTGACCGCGGCCTTCACCTCGCTCGGCGTGTGGAGGCCGACGGGGAGGCCGCGCTCCGCCGCGAGATACAGGGCGACCCCGCTGATCTGCGCGACCCCCATCACGCTCGGCACGTTCTGCTGGGCGAAGACCCGCTCGATCGCGAACGCGTCGGGCCGGTAGGAGTCGAACAGCGCCGCGAGCCCGCGCCCGATGTGCAGCAGCCGAAGCTCGAGCGCCTGATCCGAGGGCGTCCGCAGCACCTCCACGTGCACCAGCTTCGCGGTGCGGTTCGGCGCGACGTCGACCACGCCGACCCCGCAGCGGGTCAGGCCCGGGTCGACCCCGAGGACCCGCACGCCGGGCTACTCGTCCTCGTCGAGCGCGGCGGCGACCCCGTCGGAGAGGTCGAAGTTGGCGAACACGTTCTGCACGTCGTCGCTCTCCTCGAGCGCGTCGACCAGCTTCAGGATCTTCTTCGCGACGTCCATGTCGTCGATCTCGATGCTGACGCCCGGGACGAACTCGCTGTCCGCGGACTCGTAATCGATTCCGGCGCTCTGCAGCGCGGTCCGCGCGGCGACGAGGTCGGAGGGGTCGGTGACGACCTCGAACTCGTCACCGCGCTGCGCGACGTCCTCGCCGCCCGCGTCGAGGACCGCGAGGAGCACGTCGTCCTCGCTGAGCCCGTCGACCTTCGCGACCCGGATGACGCCCTTGCGGCTGAAGTTGTAGGCGACGCTGCCCGGGTCACCCATCTGGCCGCCGTTGCGGCTCATGATCGTGCGCACCTCGGCGGCCGCACGGTTGCGGTTGTCGGTCAGGCACTCGATCAGCAGGGCGACGCCGCTCGGGCCGTAGCCCTCGTACATGATCGTGTCGTACTGCACGACCTCGCCGAGCAGCCCGGCCCCGCGCTTCACCGCGCGGTCGATGTTCTCGTTCGGCACCGAGGTCTTCTTCGCCTTCTGCACCGCGTCGACGAGGGTGGGGTTGCCGGAGAAGTCGGCGCCGCCCATCTTGGCGGCGACCTCGATGTTCTTGATCAGCTTCGCGAACGACTTCGCCCGCCGCTGGTCCTTGATCGCCTTCTGATGCTTGGTGGTCGCCCACTTGGAGTGTCCGGACACGTGCGCCTCCTGCCGAAATACCGGGACAGATCGTACCGGCCCGTCCTCACGATTCGGACAGCCGGACTCCTGATGCCTTCAGCTCGAGCGCCGCGAGCCGCCTGATCACCTCCGGGTCCCCCCTGCGCCAGGCCGCGACCACGTCCTCATCGAGTCTCGTGACCGCCTTCGCCGGCCGGGTCGCCAGCGCGCGGAGCGCCAGCAGGTCCAGCGACGGAGAGGCGGAGGCGAGCTTCGCGATCGCCGCGCGCCGGATGGCGCCGACCACGCGAGGGCGCACCCACCCGACCAGCACCACGAGGACGACGAGCGCCGCGACCGTCCACCCGACGAGGGTCGCGAGATGCTCGACGCCGTTCTGCCAGTTCGTCCCCGCATCGGCGAGGGTGCCGCCGGCATCGCTCGCGGTCGCGAACGGGGCGCTGATCCCGCCGCCGATCAGCGGAACCCCGGACAGCCTGCTGCCGATGTCGGTCATCGTGGACGAGAAGTCGTCGCCGGACCTCGTCACGTCGGCGCCGATGCCCTTGAACGCCGCGATCGCGTCGTGGATGGCGACCGCGACGACGATGCCGACGACGACCACCGCGACCGCCGCGAGGTCGCCGAGCACCTGGTACACGCGACGCACGCCGAAGTCCGAGTAGAGCTTCACCCGCCAAGTGTGGTGTTCGCGGATCAGGGGATCCTGCGCGGCTCCGCCGCAGGATCCCCTGATCCGCGAACACGCGTCAGCTGCTCAGAGCAGGGTCAGGAAGTACTCGTGGAAGCGCGTCTCGCCCGTGATCTCCGGATGGAAGGAGGTGCCGAGCAGGGTGCCCTGCCGGACCGCGACGACCCGGCCGTCGTCGAGCACCGAGATCGCCTCCGCTGCCGGCCCGACCTCCTCCACCACGGGAGCGCGGATGAACGCCGCGTGCACCGGCGGGCCGTCGAACAGGGCGACGTCGAGATCCGTCTCGAACGAGTCGGTCTGGTTCCCGAAGGCGTTGCGCCGCACCGTCACATCGAGCCCGCCGAGCGTCTGCTGATCCGGCAGCGCATCGAGCACGCGGTCGCTCAGCATGATCAGCCCAGCACACGTGCCGTACACCGGCATCCCGGCGGCGATGCGCGCACGAAGGGGCTCCCGCAGCCCGAACGCCCGGGAGAGCTTGTCCATCACCGTGGACTCGCCGCCCGGGATGACGAGCCCGGCGATCCGGTCCAGCTCGCGCTCGCGGCGCACCGGGACCGCATCGGCCCCGAGCGCCGTGAGCATCGCCAGGTGCTCGCGGAAGTCGCCCTGGAGCGCGAGGACCCCGACCGTCGGAGCCGGTCTCACCAGCCGCGTTCGGCGAGCCGGTGCGGCGCGGGCACGTCCGCGACGTTGATGCCGACCATCGCCTCGCCGAGCCCGCGGGACGCGTTCGCGATCTCCTCCGGGTCGTCGTAGAACGTCGTCGCCTTCACGATCGCCTTCGCGCGCGCGGCCGGGTCGCCCGACTTGAAGATGCCGGAGCCGACGAAGACGCCGTCCGCCCCGAGCTGCATCATCATCGCCGCGTCGGCGGGCGTCGCGACGCCGCCGGCGGTGAAGAGCACCACGGGCAGCGTGCCGAGGCGGGCGACCTCGACGACCAGGTCGTAGGGCGCCTGCAGCTCCTTCGCCGCGACGTACAGCTCGTCGGGCGACTTCGCCTTCAGCGCGGCGATCTCGCCGCGGATCGTGCGGATGTGCTTCGTCGCCTCGGACACGTCGCCGGTGCCGGCCTCGCCCTTCGAGCGGATCATCGCCGCACCCTCGGTGATGCGCCGGAGGGCCTCGCCCAGGTTCGTCGCACCGCAGACGAACGGGGAGGTGAACCTCCACTTGTCGATGTGGTTCACGTAGTCGGCGGGCGACAGGACCTCGGACTCGTCGATGTAGTCGACGCCGAGGTGCTGCAGCACCTGCGCCTCGACGAAGTGACCGATGCGCGCCTTCGCCATCACGGGGATCGACACCTCGTCGACGATCCCGGCGATCAGGTCGGGGTCGCTCATCCGGGCGACGCCGCCCTGGGCGCGGATGTCGGCGGGTACGCGCTCGAGCGCCATCACCGCGACGGCTCCCGCGTCCTCGGCGATCCGCGCCTGCTCACGGGTGACGACGTCCATGATCACGCCGCCCTTGAGCATCTCGGCGAGGCCGCGCTTGACCCTGGCCGTCCCGGTTCCGGGGTCGTCCGAGCCGGAGGAGATGGTCGGGTTGAGCGTGTCCGTCATGAGGGGTCCTGTCCGGGATCGAATGCAGTCCCGAATTCTACCCGCCGTCGTGGTCCTGCGTGTCTGACGGGGTCTTCCGGGGTATCGGTCAGGCGGGCCACGCCCCCGTGAGCGATCGCCAGGTGTCGCCGAGCAGCACCGGCAGGGCCTTCGTGGCCCCGATGATCGGGAAGAAGTTGGCGTCCGCGGCCCACCTCGGCACGATGTGCTGGTGGAGGTGCGCCGCGACGCCCGCGCCGGCGATCGCGCCCTGGTTCATGCCGATGTTGAAGCCGTCGCAGCGGGAATCGGCTCGCAGCACGCGCATCGCGGTCTGGGTGAGCGCGGCGATCTCGCCCGCCTCCTCCTCCGTCGCCTCGTCGTACAGCGGCACGTGGCGGTAGGGGCAGACGAGCAGGTGGCCGGCGTTGTAGGGGAAGAGGTTGAGCAGCACGTAGGCGTGCTCGCCCCGGTGCACGATCAGCGCCTCCTCGTCGGTCCGCTTCGGGGCCTCGCAGAACGGGCAGGAGTCGTCCTCCGCCCCTCCGGCGTTCCCGCCCGTGTGGTTCGACGAGATGTAGGCCATGCGGTGCGGGACCCACAGGCGCTGATACGCGTCCGGGATGCCGACCGCGTCGTCCACGCGCTTCGCGGAGTCGCTCACACGGCTCCGACGGCTGCGGCGCCGGCGCCTCCACCGGGCTCGAGGTCGCTCGCCGTCGACACCTGCAGCCGAGCCCCGATCGCTCCGGTGATCAGCGCGATCGCCTCGTCGACCGGCACGCCGTTGCGGGTCGTGCCGTCGCGGAACCGAAAGCTGATCGCGCCGGCGTCGCGGTCCTGCTCCCCCGCGATCAGCAGGAACGGCACGTGCTCGAGCGTGTGGGTGCGGATCTTCTTCTGCATCCGGTCGTCGGAGCCGTCGAGCTCGGCCCTGACCCCCTTCGCGCGGAGGCGGTCCAGCACGCCGGCGAGGTGGCCCGCGTACTCGTCGGCGACCGGGATGCCGACGACCTGCACGGGCGACAGCCAGGCCGGGAACGCGCCCGCGTAGTGCTCGAGCAGCACCGCGAAGAACCGCTCGATCGACCCGAACAGGGCCCGGTGGATCATGATCGGCTGCTGCTTCGTGCCGTCGGCCGCGGTGTACTCCAGCCCGAACCGCTCGGGCTGGTTGAAGTCGATCTGGATCGTCGACAGCTGCCAGGTGCGGCCGATCGCGTCCTTCGCCTGCACCGAGATCTTGGGGCCGTAGAACGCCGCGCCGCCCGGGTCGGGCTCGAGCCGCAGCCCCGACTCCGTGGCGACCTCCGCCAGGGTCGCGGTCGCGGTCTCCCAGAGCTCGTCGGCGCCCATGAACTTCGGCCCGTCGTCGCGGGTGGAGAGCTCGAGGTAGAAGTCGTCGAGGCCGTAGTCGCGCAGCAGGTCGAGCACGAACTGGAGGGTGCGCGTCAGCTCCGGCTTCAGCTGCTCGGGCGTGACGTACAGGTGGGCGTCGTCCTGGGTCAGGCCGCGCACGCGGGTGAGGCCCTGCAGGCTGCCCGACTTCTCATAGCGGTAGACCGAGCCGAACTCGAACAGCCGGAGCGGCAGCTCGCGGTAGCTGCGTCCGCGCGCGCGGAAGATCAGGTTGTGGAACGGGCAGTTCATCGGCTTCAGGTAGTAGTCCTGCCCGGCCTTGACGATGTTGCCCTCCGCATCCACCTCCTCGTCGAGGTGCATCGGGGGGAACATGCCGTCCGCGAACCACTGCAGGTGCCCGGAGGTCTGGAACAGGTTCCCCTTCGTGATGTGAGGCGAGTTCACGAAGGAGTAGCCGGCCTCGGTGTGCCGGCGGCGGGAGTAGTCCTCCATCTCCTGCCGGACGATCCCGCCCTTCGGGTGGAACACCGCGAGGCCGGACCCGATCTCGTCCGGGAAGCTGAACAGGTCGAGTTCCGCGCCGAGCTTGCGGTGGTCGCGCTTCGCGGCCTCCTCGATGCGGTGCCGGTAGTCGCGCAGCTCGTCCTTCGACGGCCACGCGGTGCCGTAGATGCGCTGCAGCTGCGGGTTCTTCTCCGACCCGCGCCAATAGGCGGCCGCGACGCGGGTGAGGGCCCAGCCGTTCTTGATCAGGCCGGTGTTCGGCAGGTGCGGCCCGCGGCAGAGGTCCTGCCAGACGACCTCGCCGCTCTGCCGGTCGACGTTGGCGTACACGGTGAGGTCGCCCGCTCCGACCTCGACGGCCTCGTCGGACGCGTCGGAGGCGCCACCCTTCAGGCCGACGAGCTCGAGCTTGTAGGGCTCGGCCGCGAACAGCTCGCGCGCCTCCGCGTCCGTGACGACCCGACGCTCGAAGCGCTGGCCGGAGCGCTGGATGCGCTCCATCTCCTTCGTCAGCGCCTTCAGGTCCTCCGGGGTGAACGCCTGCTCGACGTCGAAGTCGTAGTAGAAGCCGTCCGTGATGGGCGGACCGATGCCGAGGCGCGCCTCGGGGTTGATCCGCTGCACGGCCTGCGCCAGCACGTGGGCGGTCGAGTGCCGCAGGATCGCGAGTCCGTCGGGCGAGCCGATGGTCACGGGCTCGGCCTTCGCACCGGCGGGAATCGGCCGGTCGAGGTCCTGGACCGCGCCGTCGACCCGCGCCGCGACGACGTCCCGGTCGGCTCCGAAGAGCGTCCGTCCCGTGGTCACCGCAGGCCCTTCGCCGGGCTGCGGGACGGGGGGTTCGGTGACGCTCACGGTGCGGTCCTCCTCGGGTGGATTCGGTCGTCAGAGCCTACGGGCCCGCCGCCGACGTCTCCCGACTCGGCTGACTACCCGGCTGCGGGGGCTCTGCGGAGTGGAGCGGGTCCCGTCAGCGGCGGCGGCGCTGCCACCAGGTGCGCGGCTTCGGGACCGGGATCAGGCCGGACTCGCCGCGGACCGCGGCCTCGAGGGCGGGCAGGTCGACCGTCGCGATCAGGCGGAGTCGCTCGCGGAGGCGCCCCTCGTCCTCGATGTGCGTGACGGGGTCGCCCGAGACCGCTCGGGTGAGCGCGGCGTCGATCTCCTCCTGCGCGTCCAGCCTCGCCGCCTCGAGCAGCGCGGCGACCTGGGATCCGTCGTTCTCCCAGCTGAGGAGGCGCCGGGCGACGAGCCGGTAGACGCGGCGTCGGCGGTCCAGGTTGTCGGCGTCGGAGGCGCGGTAGTCGTGCTGGTGCACCGCGCTGCCGCCGGTCAGCTTCGCGACCTGGGCCTCCTGCTCCATCCGTCTGGCGGAGCCCTCCGCCTCGACCCGCAGCCCGCCCAGGACCAGCCGCACCTCGTCGGCCCACGCCTCGGGGTCGACCGAGCCCTGCGCCGTGACGGTGTCGATGATGATCCGGTTCTTCAGCCGCATCCGGGTCGCGTACTCGGCGAGCAGCAGGCCCTCGCCCGCCTCCTCCTCGATGGCGCGATAGATGCGGACCGCACCGGTCGTGTCGTCCGGGATGCGCTCCGCCATCGTTCCCCCTCCGACCGTCGCGACCGGGCGATCAGCCGCCGTGCGCGTCCGTGAGGACGGCGGCGTCGACCGTCCGGTTCGTCGACGCGTCCACCAGGATGACCGATCCGGTCGTGCGGTCGTCCAGCGAGGCGTTCACGAACGGCGGCGAGGTCGTCCGGGACGTCACGTGGCCCATCGTTCGGGGTGAGCAGTCAGGAGTCGTGGTCGCGATGGAGGGCGTTCACGTCGACGCGGGAGACGACGACGTCGCGGTCGGGGGGAGCGGAGCGGCGAGCGCTCGGACCCGGTTGTTCCGGGCGTCATGCGTCAGCTCGACGCGTCCCAGCGCCTCCAGCAGCGGAGGCAGGTACATGCCGAAGCGGCCGCGGTAGCCCTTCCGGAGGCCGTACCAGCCGCCGACCGGGTTGCTCTCGGAGCGACCCCACGCCTCCACGGATCCCTCGGCGGCGGCCTTCTGCTCGTCTGCCGCGCCGAGCGCGACCCAGTCGGCGCGCTCACCGAGCCACGCCGTCAGATCGTCGATCGCCCGCGCGCGATACCGCAGCGTCGTCGACCCGACCACGCAGACGAGCTCGTCGTCGTCGACGTACATCGTGTAGTTCGAGGATCCCGGCGCCGTCGCCAGCTGCCAGGGATCGTGCTCGGTACCTGCTGCCACGGCTGCAGTGTGGCCCTGCAGCACGCCCGGCACCAGAGCCCGGACGAGAAACCGCCCCGCCGGAGCCGGGGTTCTCGTGGTGGGCGATACTGGGTTCGAACCAGTGACCTCTTCCGTGTCAGGGAAGCGCGCTACCACTGCGCCAATCGCCCGAATCGGAAGCGTCGCTTCCGTTCGAGGTGGGGACGGGATTCGAACCCGCGTACACGGCTTTGCAGGCCGTTGCCTCGCCTCTCGGCCACCCCACCAGTGTTGTCGGAACCACCGTGGTCGGACCGGTCGGCCTGCCGGGGTCCGGCTGGTCCCACCGAGCGGATGACGAGATTCGAACTCGCGACCCTCACCTTGGCAAGGTGATGCGCTACCACTGCGCCACATCCGCATGCCCCTCGCGGGGCGCCAATGACTGTAGCCGATCGGCGATGGCCTCGCGAACCGCGCGACACGCCCCTTCGGGGCGGGAAGGCCCTCCTGGGCGGGTCCGCGGCTGTGGCATCATGGGCAGCCGCGGGCGATTGGCGCAGCTGGTAGCGCGCTTCGTTCACACCGAAGAGGTCGTCGGTTCGAGTCCGGCATCGCCCACCGCGGAAGGCCCTGCTCCCCATGGGAGCAGGGCCTTCGTCATGGCCGTCCGCGCTCTCGCGTCGGACGACACACGATGAGCATCTACGCCCTGACGGCCGCCTCGGGCTCGCCGAGCAGGTAGCCCTCCTCGCCGTGCACCGTCGTGTCGACCCCGGCGACCTCGTCCTCGCTGGTGATGCGGAAGCCGATCGTCTTCTGGATGATCCAGCCGAGTGCTGCGGCCGAGAAGAAGGAGAAGACGGTCACGGTCGCCGCGCCGACGAACTGCTGTCCGAGCGACGCCGGGCCGAAGCCGAAGAAGAGGCCGCGGCCGTTGCCGAACAGACCGATGAACATCGTGCCGATCCAGCCGCCGACGAAGTGGATGCCCACCACGTCGAGCGAGTCGTCGAAGCCGAGGCGCCATTTCAGGTCGACCGCGATGGCGCAGACGCCACCGACGAGCAGACCGAGCACCATGCCCCAGAACGGCGTCAGGATGTTGCAGGCGGGGGTGATGGCGACCAGCCCGGCGACGGCGCCGGAGGCGGCACCGATCGACGTCGCCTTGCCGTCCTTGAGGCGCTCGACGATCAGCCAGCCGAGGGTCGCAGCGGCGGGGGCGGCGAGCGTGTTGATCCACGCGATCGCCGCGACGCCGTCGACGGCCGCTTCGGAGCCGGCGTTGAACCCGAACCAGCCGAACCACAGCAGCGAGGCGCCGAGCAGGGTCAGCGGCACGTTGTGCGGCTTGACCATGCCCTTGGCGAAGCCGACCCGACGGCCGAGCACGATCGCCAGGGCGAGTGCGGCAGCTCCGGCGTTGATGTGCACCGCGGTCCCGCCGGCGAAGTCGTTCACGCCGAAGCCCTGGATCCAGCCGCCGTCGTCGCCGAGGTTGAACACCCACGCCGCGACCGGGAAGTAGACGAACGTCACCCAGATGCCGGCGAAGACCATCCACGCGCCGAACTTCGCGCGATCCGCGATCGCGCCCGAGATCAGCGCGACGGTGATGATGGCGAAGGTCGCCTGGAACCCGGCGAATGCCAGCGCGTTGAGGTCCGGGCCACCGTCGGCGCCGGAGGTGAGCTGCGGGATGAGCGCGAAGCTGGCGAACGGGTTGCCGATCACGTGGTCGATCGCCCAGCCGGAGCCCTGGCTGAAGGCCATGGAGTAGCCGTAGAGCACGAACAGGACCGCGACGAGGGCGATCGCGCCGAAGCTCATCATCATCATGCTGATGACGCTCTTCGCCTTGACCATGCCGCCGTAGAAGAACGCCACACCGGGCGTCATGATCAGGACGAGTGCCGCCGCGACCATGAGCCACAGCGAGTTGATGGTGGTGGTCAGCGCGTCCGTAGTCGCGTCGAACAGAACAGGGGTCATGGAGCCGAGGACCTCTCTAAATCGTGCGGAGGGAGGCTTCCCATGCACCGGCACGGCTGTCGAACCGGCGCGCGGAGCGCGACGCACAGGAATCCGACATGAGTGTGGTGCAGGGAGGTTTCACCCCGGATCGCCCCGTGTTTCGCAGGTGTTACGAATCGGGTGTTCGTGTGAACGCTGTGTTTCGGAGGCCCCTGAGCGGCCTCTCGAGGGCGCTCAGGCGGGTGGACCCATGTGCGTCATCGCGACCAGGCGCGAGATCGCCCGCAGGTACTTCTTGCGGTAGCCGCCCGCGAGCATGTCGTCGCCGAAGACCCGGTCGAGCGGCACGCCACCGGCGACGATCCGGATCTGCGCGTCGTACAGCCGGTCGACGAGTGCGACGAACCGCAGCGCCTCCGTCTGTCCGGGCAGGACCCGCACGTCGAGCAGTCCGGCGGTCTGCAACCCGTCCATCAGCCCCACGTAGCGCGCGGGGTGCACGGAGGCGAGGTGGTCGATGAGCGCACCGAAGTCGTCGACCGTGGTGTCGGGCGATGCGGGCAGCGCCTCGACCGCGTCGTTCCCCGCGGCGACGGCGGACTCGGCGCTGTCGCGACGCCGGTAGTCGAGCCCGCCGATCCGCACCGTCGTGAAGCGGTCGGACAGCCCCTGGATCTCGCGCAGGAAGTCGGCGGCCGCGAACCGGCCCTCGCCGAGCGCGTTCGGCGGCGTGTTCGACGTCGCGCCGATCCGCGTCCCACCGGCCACCAGCTCGCCGAGGAACCGCGACATCAGCATGGTGTCGCCGGGATCGTCGAGCTCGAACTCGTCGATGGCGATCAGCGACGCCCCCGACAGCAGCCGCACCGCCTCCACGTACCCGAGCGCGCCGACCAGGGCCGTGTACTCGATGAAGGTGCCGAAGTACTTCCGGCCGGGGGCCAGGTGCCACAGCGCGGCGAGCAGGTGGGTCTTGCCGACGCCGAACCCGCCGTCGAGGTAGAGACCCGGGCGCTCGGGCGGCTTCGGTCCCCGCTTGAACAGGCCGCCGGGGCGCGGGCCCCAGCCGGCCGCGAACAGCCGCACCGCCTCCACCGCCTCCGCCTGCGACGCGTGGTCGGGATCGGGGCGGTAGTTCTCGAGCCGGGCGTCGACGAACTGCCGCGGCGGCACGAGGGAGGCGGCCATCCTGGCGGGATCGACCTGCGGCACCGTGTCGGCGAGGCGGCGGTGCTGCGTCATCGGCGCCACCGGACGTCACAGAAGCCGGCTCGCGCCACGGGGGTCCACCTTGCGTGCGTATCGTGATTCGTCAGCCGCTGGGACGGCCGTCGCAGCGTACTGCGGGCACCCCGTGCGGCCGATCGACCCACTCGAGGAGGAACCATGGCGGAGCAGGACGACGAGCGGTTCGCGGCATACGCGCACCCGGAGCGCATCGTCTCGACCGACTGGCTCGCCGAGCACCTCGGTGACGAGGGCCTCGTCGTCATCGAGTCCGACGAGGACGTGCTGCTCTACGAGAGCGGCCACATCCCGGGCGCGGTGAAGATCGACTGGCACACCGACCTGAACGACGACGTGACCCGCGACTACATCGACGGCGAGGCGTTCGCGGCGCTCTTCGGCCGGCTGGGCATCGAGCGGGACGCGACGCTCGTCGTCTACGGCGACAAGAGCAACTGGTGGGCCGCGTACGCGCTCTGGGTGTTCACCCTCTTCGGCCACGAGGACGTCCGGCTGCTCGACGGCGGCCGCGCGAAGTGGATCGCGGAGGAGCGCCCGGTCACGCGGGACCGGGTCGAGCGGCCCGCGACCTCCTACCCCGTCGTCGAGCGCGACGACACCGCCGTCCGGGCCTTCCGCGAGGACGTGCAGGGCCACTTCGGGTCGCCGCTGATCGACGTCCGCAGCCCGCTCGAGTACGCCGGCGAGCGCACGACCGCCCCGGAGTACCCGGAGGAGTCGGCGCTGCGCGCCGGTCACATCCCGACGGCGCAGAACGTGCCGTGGGCGAAGGCGGCGGCTGAGAACGGCACCTTCAAGAACAGGGCGGACCTGGAGGCGATCTATCAGGACGGCGCGGGGCTGACACCCGGCGACGACGTCATCGCCTACTGCCGCATCGGCGAGCGATCGAGCCACACGTGGTTCGTGCTCACGCACCTGCTCGGCTACCAGCACGTGCGCAACTACGACGGGTCCTGGACGGAGTGGGGCAGCACGGTCCGCGTCCCGATCGTGAAGGGCGACCAGCCGGGCGAGGTGCCTGCGAGCGCACCCGTCGCGGTATGACGGCGCCCGTCTCGCTCGAGGACATCCGGGAGGAGTTCCTCGCCGTCGAGCCGCGCGAGCGGCTGCTGCTGCTGCTCGAGTACGCGGACGACCTGCCGCCGCTGCCCGCGCGCTTCGGGGACTCCCCCGATCTGCTCGAGCGGGTGCCGGAGTGCCAGGCGCCCGTCTTCGTCAGAGCGGAGGTCGACGGCGGCGTGGTGCACGTGCATGCGACCGCCCCGCCGGAGGCCCCGACGACGAGGGGGTTCGCCTCCGTGCTCGCGCACGGGCTCGACGGGCTGACCCGGGACGAGGCGCTCGCGGTGCCGGACGACTTCCCCGACACCCTCGGTCTCACCGCGGCGGTGTCGCCGCTGCGGCTGCGCGGGATGAGCGGGATGCTGGCGCGGATCAAGCGGCAGCTGCGGGAGGCTTAGGGGGTGCACCGCGTCGACGCCCTCCTCCCCGCGCCGGGCGAGCAGGTCGAGCTCGACCGCGACGCCCTCCGCACCTGGCTCGCCGCGCGCTACGAGCGGCCGGGCGACGCGTGGGTGCGGGTGAACCTGGTGTCCGCGCTCGGCGGCCAGACCACCGGGTCGGACGGCACCTCAGAGGGCCTGACCGGCGGTATCGACCGCCTGCTGCTCGCGGAGCTGCGCCGGTCCGCCGACGTGGTGCTGGTCGGCGCGGGCACCCTGCGCGCGGAGCGGCTCGGCATGCCCCGCTCCGCCGCGCTCGCGGTCGCGACGCGGCGCGGCGACCTCGACGTCGCCGCGCTGCCGGAACCGACCGAGGACGGGCGTCGCGCGCTGGTGCTGTGTCCCGAGCGCGTCGCGGACCCGCTGCGCGAGCGGCTCGGCGACCGCGCGAAGGTCGTCGCCGTCGGGGGCGACCCCAGCGCGGCACCCGCGCTGCTCGTCGACGCCCTCGCGATGGAGGGACTGACGCGCGTCGTCTGCGAGGGCGGCGCCGAGCTGGCCGGGCGGCTCGTGACCTCGGGCGTCGTCGACGAGCTCGACCTCACGACGGCGCCGCTGCTCGCGGGGGGCGGCCCGTCGCTCAGAGCGCTGGGCGGGGTCTGGACTCTCGGCGCGCTGCTGCGCGACGAGACGGATCGGCTGTACTCGCGGTGGCTGGCTCCCCTGCGCTGAGCCGGTCGAGCGCGAACCGGTCGTCCGCGAGCCAGGCTGTCACGGCACCCTCCCAGCGCTCCGGGTCGAGGTTCCAGAGCCGGGTGTGGCGCGCGCCGACGAACGGCACCAGCCGCACGAGGTCGGGCCGCGCTTCGGCGAAGCGGTGCGCGACCTCGGGCGGCGCGACGCCGTCGTCCTCGCTCTGCAGCACGAGCACCGGCACGTCGAGCTCGGCGGGATCCGCGGGATCGCCGAGACGGACGTCGAGCGCATCGGCACCGACCAGGCGACCCCACGGCCCGGTCAGCAGCGACAGCGCGCCGCGGCGGACGGGCTCGGGCACGCCCTTCCCCCTGGAGAGCAGCGCCTGCGCGCCGTCGAGGACCGGTGAGTCGAGCACGAGGCCGGTGATCACCTCGCGCACCCGCGAGCGATGCGCGGTGGCGAGCACGATCGACGCCCCCGACGACCAGCCGACGAGCACCACCTCCGTGGCGCCGCCGTCGAGCGCGTGCAGGATCGCCGACTCGACGTCGACCCATTCCGCGTCCGTGACGGCGTAGCGCGTCGCGTCGCCGTCCGGCGCCTCGCCGTCGCCGCGGTAGGCGGGCAGCAGCACGGTCCGGCCGGCCGCGAGCAGCGCCGGGATCGCCCGCAGCGCCTCCTGCCGCACCGACGAGCGCCCGTGCACGAGCACCGCCCACCGGGTGCCGTCACCACCGGGCACGATCCACGCGGGCACGGCGCCCTGCGTGGTCTGCACCCGCTCCGAGCGGAACGGCACCTCGAACGCCGCCGGCGTCAGGTACATCCAGCCGTTGAAGCGGCCCTCTCGGGCCGAGGCCAGATCGCCGGTGTCGACGCCGATCAGCTCGCGCAGGACCCCGTCGGTGTCGCTGCCGAGCACGGCGCCGACGCGGGCGTGGCCTCGGCCCTCCGCGAACCAGAAGCTGTAGCGACCGGGCAGCAGGGAGTCGGGCGTCGGTGCGAACCGGACGGTGCCGGCGGCGAGGTCGACCGAGCGCACCGCCGTCGCGCGTTGCGGACGCGGCGAGGCCATCCGCCTGGCGGTCCGCGCGGTGAGGGCGCCGGTGACGAGCGCGCCCGCCGCGACCAGGCCTGCGGCCACGACCCCGCGTCCCGGATCGACGCGACCGGCCATCGACCCCTCCGCTCCCCCGGCCTGCCGGGGCCGTCCCACGGATCGTAGAGGTGCGGCGGGTCGCCGCTCGCCCGCTCGGCCGCGCCGACGGGAGTCCAGCGGCCGCGGCCCTAGCATGAACGGGTGCCGGGACCGAGCGGAACGTCGGCGCCGTTCGAGCAGGCGCGCGAGTCGATCGCTGCCGCGCGCGTGCGGGGCGACCTCGTGGTCACCGAGATCCCCTCCCCCACCCAGGTCGCACCGTTCTCCCTCGCGCTCGCCGGCGACGTGCGGCAGCGCATCCACGGCGAGGACTCCGAGCTGGGGACGGGGCGGTTCATCCTCCTGCACGACCCTGCCGGCCAGGAGGCATGGGACGGCGACTTCCGTGTCGTCTGCTTCGCGCAGGCGCCGCTCGAGACCGACATCGGGACCGACCCGTTCCTCGCCGAGGTCACCTGGTCGTGGCTGGTCGACGCGCTCGAGGTGCGCGGCGCCGAGTACACCGCCGCCTCCGGCACGGCCACGACCATCGTGTCGTCCGGCTTCGGCGAGCTGGCCGACCAGGGCACCGGCGCGAAGGTCGAGCTGCGCGCCTCCTGGACGCCAACCGATCTCGACCTCGGCAAGCATGTGGAAGGGTGGAGCGAGTTGCTGTGCATGCTCGCCGGCCTCCCGCCGGCGACAGAGGGAGTGAGCGTGTTGTCCGCACGACGAGCAGGGCGTGACTGACCCCGCCGAAGGGGCCCCGCTCCCGGACGCGAAGCCGGCCCAGCCGGTCGAGGTCGTCGACGATCTCGCCGGCTACCGCGACGCGGTCGAGCGCATCGCCGCGGGGACCGGGCCCATCGCGGTGGACGCCGAGCGCGCGAGCGGCTTCCGGTTCTCGCAGCGCGCCTACCTGATCCAGCTGTACCGCCGCGGATCCGGGACCGTGCTGCTCGACCCGATCGCGTTCGACGACCTCGACGACCTCGCGACCGCGATGAGCGGCGCCGAGTGGGTGCTGCACGCGGCCAGCCAGGACCTGCCATGCCTGCTCGAGGTCGGACTCGTGCCCGAGCGGATCTTCGACACCGAGCTCGGCGCCCGGCTGCTCGGCTTCGAGCGGGTCGGCCTCGGCGCCGTCGTGGAGCGGCTGCTCGGCCTCCACCTCGCGAAGGAGCACTCCGCGGCGGACTGGTCGACCCGGCCGCTGCCGACACCGTGGCTCGTCTACGCCGCCCTCGACGTCGAGCTGCTGCTCGACGTCCGGGATGCGGAGGAGGCGCTGCTGATCGAGACCGGCAAGACCGAGATCGCCGACCAGGAGTTCCGATCGGTGCGCATGAAGGAGGCGAAGCCGGCTCCCGCCGAGCCGTGGCGCAGGCTCTCCGGGCTGCACACCGTCCGCGGCGCCAGGAACCTCGCGGTCGCCCGCGCGCTCTGGCAGGCGCGGGACGCGTACGCGCGGGAGATCGACACCGCGCCCGGCAGGCTGGTGCCCGACGCCTCGCTCGTCTCCGCCGCGCGCACGCCGCCGGCAAGCAAGCGGGAGCTCGCGGCCATGCGGACCTTCAGCGGACGCGCCAGCCGGTCGGAGATCGACCGCTGGTGGGCGGCCGTCGAGGCCGGCCTCGCGACCGACGACCTGCCCGCGACCCGCGTGCAGTCGGACACGCTCCCGCCGCCGCGTTCCTGGGCCGATCGCAACCCGGAGGCGGACCGGCGACTGAAGGCCGTCCGGCCTGCCGTCGCCGCGATCGCGGAGGGCATGTCGCTGCCCGCCGAGAACCTCCTGCCACCCGAGGCGCTCCGCCGGGTGTCCTGGGAGACGCCGCTCGCGATGTCGAAGGACGAGGTCGCCGAACTGCTGTCCGCCCACGGCGCCAGACCCTGGCAGGTCGTCGCGACAGCACAAGCGATCGCCGATGCGCTTGTGGCGGCCGCACAAGAGGTTCCGGATCCGGCTCCTTCGCCCTCGTAGGTCTCCTGCAGCCGATTCGGTGGAGGCTGGAGGTCCGGGAAAGATCCCGGAGGCCCGTTCCGCGGGCCGAACGTGAGGAGCGCACCAGCGTGGTTGAGCGCAGCGAGGTCGTGTTCGTCGACGGGGTCCGGACCCCGTTCGGTCGGGCGGGCGAGAAGGGCATGTACTGGGGGACGCGCGCGGACGACCTCGTCGTGAAGGCGATGGTCGGCCTGCTCGATCGGAACCCGCAGCTCCCGAAGGACCGGGTCGACGACGTGGCGATCGCCGCGACGACGCAGCAGGGCGACCAGGGGCTGACCCTCGGGCGCACGAGTGCGATCCTCGCCGGGCTGCCGCAGACCGTGCCCGGCTACGCGATCGACCGGATGTGCGCCGGGGCGATGACGAGCGTGACGACCGTCGCCGGGGCGATCGCGTTCGGTGCCTACGACGTCGCGATCGCGGGCGGGGTCGAGCACATGGGCCGCCACCCCATGGGCTTCGACGCCGACCCCAACCCGCGCTTCGTCAGCGAGCGGCTCGTCGGCGCCGACGCGCTCGTGATGGGCCGCACGGCCGAGCGCATCCACGACCGCTTCCCGGCGCTCACGAAAGAGCGCTCGGACCGGTTCGCGATGCGCTCGCAGCAGAAGGCGGCCGCGGCGTACGAGTCCGGTGACATCCAGCCGGACCTCGTCTCCGTGGCGACCCGCGGCGCCGACGGCTGGGGGCTCGCCGTCCGCGACGAGCTGATGCGGCCCGAGACCACGATGGAGGGTCTCGCGACGCTCCGCACCCCGTTCCGGCCGCACGGGTACGTCACCGCGGGCAACGCCTCCGGGTTGAACGACGGCGCCACCGCCGCCCTGATCGCCAGCGGCGACACCGCGAAGGAACTGGGGCTGAGCGTGAAGATGAAGCTCGTCAGCTTCGCGTTCGTGGGCGTCGAACCGGAGATCATGGGCATCGGCCCGATCCCGAGCACCGAGAAGGCGCTGCGCAAGGCCGGGCTGAGCATCGACGACATCGGCCTGTTCGAGCTGAACGAGGCGTACGCGGTGCAGGTGATCAGCCTGCTCGACCACTTCGGCATCGACGACGACGACCCGCGCGTGAACCCGTGGGGCGGCGCGATCGCGTTCGGGCACCCGCTCGCCTCCTCCGGAGTCCGGCTGATGATCCAGCTCGCGCGGCAGTTCGAGCAGCACCCGGAGACCCGGTACGGCCTGACCGCGATGTGCGTCGGCCTCGGTCAAGGCGGCAGTGTGATCTGGGAGAACCCGCACTTCGATCGCAAGCTCGCCAAGAAGGCTGCCAAGAAGACGAGCACCGTGGAGGCGGGCAAGTGACCGATCTGCAGGAGGCCCCTACGGACCTCGTCGCGCTCAGCGCGGACGAGGTGGTCACGGAGGCGTTCGCGAAGGACGTCGCGCTGCCGGGCGGCGGCGTGCTCGCGCTGGTCACCCTCGACAACGGCCGCGACCACACCCGGCCGAACACGCTCGGGCCGCGCAGCCTGCTCGCGCTCGAGGCGGTGCTGCTCGCGCAGCAGGCCCGCGCGGCGCGCGGCGAGATCCTCGGGCTCGCGGTCACGGGCAAGCCGTTCATCCTCGCCGCGGGCGCGGACCTCAGCCAGGTCGGGGCCATCCCGGACCGGGCCGCCGCGAAGCAGCTCGCGCAGCTCGGGCACCGGGTGCTGGGCCACCTCGGCGACCTCGGCGTGCCGACGTTCTGCTTCATCAACGGGCTCGCCCTCGGCGGCGGGCTCGAGATCGCGCTGAACGCCGACTACCGCACGGTCGACTCCTCCGCTCCGGCGATCGCGTTCCCCGAGGTGTTCCTCGGCATCGTCCCCGGCTGGGGAGGCTCGACGCTGCTGCCGAACCTGATCGGCATCGAGGCGGCGCTGAAGGTCGTCGTCGAGAACCCACTGAAGCAGAACCGCACGCTGACGGCGCAGCAGGCCCTCGAGCTCGGGATCGCGGACGTGCTGTTCCCCTCCTCCGTGTTCCTCGAACGGTCCGTCGCGTGGGCCGCCGACGTGATCGCCGGGCGCGTGAAGGTCGAGCGGCCGCACGCACCGGGGCGCCTCGAGCGGACGGTGAAGTGGGACGTCGCCATCCGGATCGCCCGCAAGCGCCTCGAGTCGACCATCGGGACCGTTCCGAGGTCGCCGTACGCGGCACTGGACCTCCTCGCCGGTGCGAAGAAGGCGAAGGACCGCGCGGGGGTGCTGGCGGGCTTCGCCGCCGAGGACGAGGTGCTCGCCGACCTGCTCGTGAGCGACCAGGCCGCTGCGTCGCTGTACGCGTTCGACCTGGTCCAGCGCCGCGCGAAGCGGCCGGCCGGGGCGCCCGACGCGTCCCTGGCGAAGCCGGTCACGAAGGTCGGCGTGATCGGAGCCGGGCTGATGGCGAGCCAGTTCGCGCTGCTGTTCGCCCGCCGCCTCACGGTGCCGGTGCTGATCACCGACCTCGACCAGACCCGGGTCGACGCCGGGATCGCGCGCATCCACGCCGAGATCGAGAAGCTCGCCGCGCGCGGCCGGGTGAACCCCGACGAGGCGAACCGCCTGCTCGGGAGCATCTCCGGCACGACCGACCTCGCCGACTACGCGGACTGCGACTGGGTGATCGAGGCGGTGTTCGAGGACCTCGCGGTCAAGCGTCAGGTGTTCGCGCACGTGGAGCCGCACCTCTCCCCCGATGCCGTGCTGGCGACGAACACGTCATCCCTGTCGGTGGACGACATCGGCGCGAACCTCGCCCATCCGGAGCGGCTGGTGGGGTTCCATTTCTTCAACCCGGTCGCGGTGATGCCCCTGGTCGAGGTCGTGAAGGCGTTGCAGACCGACGACGCATCCCTCTCCACCGCCATGGTCGTGGCGAAGAAGCTGCGCAAGAACGCGGTCATCACGAAGGACGCCCCCGGCTTCGTCGTGAACCGGGTGCTCGCGAAGGTGCTGGGCGAGGCGATGCACGCCGTCGACACCGGGACGTCGTTCGAGGTCGTCGACCACGCCCTCGACCCGTTCGGGCTGCCGATGTCTCCGTTCGAGCTGCTCGACCTGGTCGGGCTGCAGGTCGGTGCGCACGTGCTCGACACGCACCACGCCGCGTTCCCGGACCGCTTCTTCGACTCCGCGAACCTGCACGCGCTGGCCGACGCCGGCGTCCTGCTGGAGAAGGACGACACGGGTGGGGTCAAGGGCTTCGACCCGCGCGCGCTCGCGATCGTGAAGAAGTCGTTGCCGAAGCCGACCTCCCCGCAGACGGCGGAAGGGTTCCGCCTCCGCGTCGAGGACGGCCTGGCCGACGAGATCCACCGGATGCTCGAGGACGGCGTGGTCGCCGCACCCGAGGACATCGACCTCTGCCTCATCCTGGGCGCCGGCTACCCCTTCCAGGCGGGCGGCATCACCCCCTACCTCGACCGGGTCGGAGCGAGCGAACGCACCTTCGGGTCGACCTTCCACACCCCCAGGATCGCCGGCCCCGCCCACCGCTGATCGCTGACCGCTCGGGGCCGTGTTCATGCGTCGAGGTCGGCGAGCGCCGCCTCGATCTCGTCGAGCACGCGCTCGATGTCGAAGACGATCCTGCGATAGTCGAAGCGCAGCACGACGTAGCCCATCGCGACGAGCTCCGCGTCCCGGATCCGGTCTCGTTCGGAGTCGTGGAACGCTTCACCGTCTGCTTCGACGATCAGCCGTCCTCGCAGGAGGAAATCCACACGGTGGGCCGGATGGGGTTGCGCCTGCAGCACGATCGGGCCGATACCGCGTCGGATCATGGCGAGTCGGAGCAGCGTCTCGAGGCAGCTCTCCGCGGACGGTTCCGCCTGGTCGATGAGGTGCCGCAGCCGCCTGGGGATCAGCTCGGCGAAGCGGCCGTACTCGGTCGCGTCGAGAATCGGTCGCCCATCTCGAGGCCGATGCAGCGCGGCATCGAGCGCGGCGATGAACCAGGCCTCGGGAACGCATCCCACGAGCAGCAGGAGGGTATCGACGAGGCTGGTCCGTCCCGCTGTCGTCCGGTCGTGCCGACGACTCCAATGCAGCTCGACTCGGGGGTCGTCCTCGACCGTGGCGAGCACCCAGCTGCTGTTGCGGCTGTGCCGCAACCGACCGTCATGCTCGTCGACGAGGACGTGGACGTGTCGGTACGACTCAGGAGGAACGGGGAGTCCCCAGAGCTCGGCGGCGGTGACGCAGGTCGTGACACCGCCCACTCGAACCGCGATCTTCACCTGCCACGGGAGCTCCGGGTCGACGTACCAGCCCGTCCGTGGCCGCTCGAGCACGCCTCGACCGCGCAGGGCTCCAAGCTGACGCCGCGTGATCTCCGCCGCGTCGAAGGCGCCGACGTGCGCGATGCCGTCCTGCTCGCGCAGCACCTCGCGTGCGCGACCGTCCAATGAGATCCATCCCGGTCCAGACATGTGCAGGACTCTGGCTTCCCATGCCGGCACGAAGAGCTCGCGTTCGATCGCCGGAGGCTTCTCGACGCGAATCAGGTCTGGGGAGGAGCCGAATCGGGTGAGTCGTGTTCACGGATCAGGGGATCCGGGGCGCTTCGCGCCACCGGATCCCCTGATCCGTGAACACGACCCGAGGAGGGCGGGTCAGTGGGGGGTTCGGGTTCTGGCCGGCTTGGCGGCGGGCTGCTTCGTGCCGGCCAGCTGGGCCACGATGTCGGCTGCGATGGCCGGCGCGGACAGGCCGCTCTCGGCCAGGATCTCGCCGCGCTCGGCGTGCGGGAGGAACGCGTCCGGCAGGCCGACCTCGTTCAGGGCGGTGTCGACGCCGGCCGCACGCAGATCCTGCCGGAGGCGCGTGCCGACGCCGCCGACCCGGACCCCGTCCTCGATCGTCACGACGAGTCGGTGCGTGGCGGCCAGGTCGATCAGGCTCGGCGCGATCGGCACCGCCCACCTCGGATCCACGACGGTCACGTGGATGCCCTCGTCGGCCAGGAGGCGGGCGACCTCGAGCCCCTGCGCGACCATGACCCCGATCGCGACGATGAGGACGTCCGGCTCATCGCCGCGAGCGAGCACGTCGACGCCGTCGCGGAGCCGCTCGATCGCCGGGATGTCGGCGGGTACCGCGCCCTTCGGCAGGCGCAGCACGGTCGGCGCGTCCTCGACGGCGACCGCCTCCGCCAGCTCCTCGGCCAGCGTCGCGCCGTCGCGCGGCGAGGCGAGCCGCATGCCCGGCACGATCTGCAGCATCGCGAGGTCCCACATCCCGTGGTGGCTGGGCCCGTCCGGCCCGGTAACGCCGGCGCGGTGCAGCACGAACGTGACCCCGGCGCGGTGCAGCGCGACGTCCATCAGCACCTGGTCGAGCGCCCGGTTCAGGAAGGTCGCGTAGACGGCGAAGACGGGGTGCAGGCCGCCGAACGCGAGTCCGGCGGCGGAGGTCACCGCGTGCTGCTCGGCGATGCCGACGTCGATCACCCGGTCGGGGAACCGCTCGGCGAGCGGACCGAGCCCGACGGGCCGCAGCATGGCCGCGGTGATCCCGATGATCCGCTGGTTGCGCTCCGCGAGCCGCAGGAGGTCGCCGCCGAACGCGTCCGCCCAGTCGCGGGCGGGCGCGGCGGCCGCGAGCGGCGCACCGGTCTCGGGGTCGATCACGCCGACGGCGTGGAAGCGGTCCGCCTCGTCGGCGCGGGCGGGCGCGTAGCCGCGCCCCTTCTGCGTGATGACGTGCACCAGCACGGGCAGCTCGTAGTGCTTCGCCTGCCGCAGCGCGTTCTCCAGCGCCGCTTCGTCGTGCCCGTCGACCGGGCCGATGTACTTGATGTCGAGGTTCGAGTACATGCGCTCGTTGTAGGCGAAGCGCGCGAGGAACCCGTGCAACGCGCCCCGGGTACCGCGGTAGATCGCGCGGCCGGGTCGCCCGAGGTTGTCGAACAGCCGCTTCGAGCCCTTCTGCATGTCGCGGTAGCTGCGTCGCGTCCGCACCTCGTTCAGGTATCGCGCCATCCCGCCGATCGTCGGCGCGTACGACCGGCCGTTGTCGTTCACGACGATCACGAGCCTGCGGTTGTTGTCGTCGCTGATGTTGTTCAGCGCCTCCCACGTCATCCCGCCCGTCAGGGCACCGTCGCCCACGACGGCGACGACGTGCCGGTCGTTCTGGCCGGACACCTGGAAGGCGCGGGAGATGCCGTCGGCCCAGGACAGCGAACTGGAGGCGTGCGAGCTCTCGACGATGTCGTGCGTGCTCTCCGCGCGACTCGGATAGCCGGACAGCCCGCCCGTCTTCCTCAGCCGGGAGAAGTCCTGCCGACCGGTCAGCAGCTTGTGCACGTACGTCTGGTGCCCGGTGTCCCACACCAGCGAGTCGTGCGGGGAATGGAACACGCGATGCAGCGCGATCGTCAGCTCGACGACACCGAGGTTCGGACCGAGATGTCCTCCGGTCCGGGACACGGTGTCGATCAGGAACGCCCGGATCTCGTCGGCCAGCCGGGTCAGCTGCTGCTGGTCCAGGCGGTCGAGGTCCCTCGGGCCCCGGATGGTCTCGAGCAGCGTCACCAGCCCACCCTACGGACCCGCACAGACCACCCGCTCAAGCGACGAGCGACCGGAGCACGTACTGCAGGATCCCGCCGTTCCGGTAGTAGTCGGCCTCTCCGGGGGTGTCGATGCGCACCACCGCGTCGAACTCGACCGGTGTCCTGCCCGCCGGCGTGTGCGCCGTCGGGGTCGCGACGACATGGACCGTCTTCGGGGTGGCGCCGTCGTTCAGCACCGTGATGCCCGTGAAGTCGAAGGACTCCGTCCCGTCGAGGCCGAACGTGTCGGCGCTCTCGCCCGCGGGGAACTGCAGGGGCAGCACCCCCATGCCGATCAGGTTCGACCGGTGGATGCGCTCGAAGCTCTCCGCGATCACGACCTTGACGCCGAGCAGCTTCGTGCCCTTCGCCGCCCAGTCGCGGCTCGACCCCGAGCCGTACTCCTTGCCGGCCAGGATCACCAGCGGGATGCCGGCCGCCTGGTAGTGCTCGCTCGCGTCGTAGATGAACGCCTGCGGCCCGTCGGCCTCGGTGAAGTCGCGCGTGTAGCCCCCCTCGACGCCGTCCACGAGCCGGTTCCGCAGCCGGATGTTGGCGAACGTGCCCCGGATCATCACCTCGTGGTTGCCGCGGC
>NZ_CAXTHO010000018.1:0-1575 GCF_964244015.1 uncultured Amnibacterium sp.
CGGCTCCTCGAGGCATCGGTGGCTCCGTCACCATACGGGGTGGCGGTGACGCGACGGAGACGGCTGCGCAGCCCGCACCACCCCGCATTCACGCCTCCCGATTGGGCTCGATCACTCATAGAACATTCCGGGCCGACCCGACATTGGCGGTGGACGGGTCGCAGTCCGCCGTACTCGCAGCGTCCGCGCCGAGCCGCACCGCGATCAACAGCCCGTCGGTGTCCCGCACCGACTCAGCGGATGAGGCCGCTCGCGCTGGATTCCGATTCACCTTGGGTGCCGGTGGTGCAGGCGATCTGCACGTTCATCCCGGTCCGGTGGTGCTTGCCGGAGCACAGGTCGTGCTGATCACACCAGTCACTGGTGGGCATTAGGGTCCCGTCGACCGGGACCGTGTCGCCGCGGGTGACCTCTGCCGGGACCGGTATGAGGTCCGCCAGCGCTACCGCGATCGGCGCATCGAGGACCGTCGTGCGGCGCGAGACCGTGGACTGCGAGACGTCGAAGATCGCTTTCGATGCAGTCCTCGGTCAGGTTCTATCGCAGATACGTCCGTCGTGACGACGACGGACTCGAAGAGGTCTCACGACGTCCACCCCGCGACCTCGTCACGGTCTAGCAGCGGCCCCACGCAGACGGTGAGATCGAGTAGTCGGTCTATGGGCAGCCCGGTCATACGCTCCATGTCCACCGGCCCCACCGCTTCGTCGACGTCTTGTTCACACCTTCATCCCGGACCAGTGGGGCCGCCCAGGACAGCCATGCTGTCAATTCAGCGAACGCCCAGACACGTCGCCGTGAAAAATGCTCCCGAGGCGGTGTCGGTGTAACGGCCCCACATCGGTACGGCTGACTCGCCTCCGACACCTCGCTTGTCAAGTCCGTATCCAATACGGAGGGCGCCGCAGGGACAACCGTTCGTTGCTGCACAACCATGCCTCGATTCGTCCGACGAGCAGCATCAACTCTCCGTCGACCAAATAGTGAGAGACCCCATGGTGAGCAGGAGTAGCAAGAGGGAGAGCACTAGGAGGAAAATGCACGTGTTTCGGAACCTGACCGTCAAGTTCTTCTGCGGTGCCACCACGTCCCGGACCACATAGATCACGAGACCCAAGCCACCAAGAAGGACGGCTACGAACCCTGCCGACGAGAGCAGGAGCGGAATGTCAAGCGTCATCAGCGTGAGTTCTTGATGAATGGTTTGGCGAGCTTTCCAGCGAAGCCTCCGATCAGGCCACCAACAGCTCCTGAAATGGCTCCGTCCACTGCTGCGCTCGCGGTGGACTCATCCCCCGCTCCATCGACGCGAGCGCCAATAACGCCACCAAGCGCTCCGGCGGCGGCGCCGATCACAACACCCGCCACCAGGCAGCCCACTCCCGCAGTCGCAGCGCACGCCACGACCGTACCGACCGCTGCAAGCGCACCGACAACGCCCTCTGCAATCGCCCCAGCAGGGGCCAATCCTTCCAGGTCGTTCTGCGAAATGGGATCGTTGTTGGAGTAGCCGTATTGGAGCGGGTCTTGTCCGGTGGGGTCGTGTTGGGTGAAGCGGCCTTGTGCGGGGTCGTA
>NZ_CAXTHO010000018.1:1675-15571 GCF_964244015.1 uncultured Amnibacterium sp.
TGCCGGACTTCACCCGCTCCCCATTCCCACCATCACCGGCAGAATACGACTGCGCTGCTACCCGATATCATCGCTGGTCTTACCATCGCAGCCTAACCGCCAAGCCCTAGCACTCCAGCGATTATGAGGCTCACTCCGAGAGCAACGAGCACTAGAGCGAAGGCGTCTCCGGCCGCCCGGTACTTACCAATTGGCTGACGAAGACCCGCAATATAAACTACGCTGAGCACAATCACGCTTGCCCCGGCAATAAGGTACTCAGATCTCATTAGCAGCCGGCAATCCAAAGTCCTAGACCGCCAGCGGCGCTGATCAAGCCAGCAATTGCTGCGACAACAACCCCGGCGGACGAGTTAGCCTGCCCGACGACTGGTACCGCATTCGCTCCGGCGGTGATGACAGTGTAAGCAACAGCCCCAGCGGCGACCGCACCCCCCACAGCTGCAGCTCCGCCGTAAATTCCGCACAGCACACCCTTAGATAGGGCACCAGTCGGGTCATTAAGGGTCGATGGGCAATTGCCGCCGTAGATATAGTGCGGGTCTTGTCCGGTGGGGTCGTGTTGGGTGAAGCGGCCTTGTGCGGGGTCGTAGTAGCGGATCCCGAGTTTGATCAGTCCGGTGGCGGTGTCGGTGTACCCGGCCCCGTACCGGTACGGCTGACTCGCCCCGGACGCCTCGCTCGAAGTCAGCGTCGCCCCGAACACCGAGTACGTGTACGAGTGCGTGACCGTTCCGTCCGCCTTGACCAGGTTCCGCACCGAACCGACATTGTCGGCAAACGGGTAGTACTCCGCCGCGGTCGCCGCGTTCGCACCGATCCGGACCGCGATCAACAGCCCGTCGGGGTCTCGGACCGTCCACCTGGACATGATCCCCGACTTCGACCATCCCGGAGCCGGCGACAACGGAGTCACCGCGAACGACGTCGCACCGCTGCCAGTGCCGGACTTCACCCGCTCCCCATTCCCACCATCACCGGCAGAATACGACTGCGCGATCGCACTTCCGCCGGCCGGCGTGAACGACGACGCCTGATTCTGCGCCCCGTACGACGTCGCCAGGCCGACACCGGACATCGCCGACGTCTGGTTTCCGTTGCCGTCATACGAGAACCCGCTCCCCGCCAGGGCTGATCCGGTCGGCGACACCCCGGACGCCGAGGTGAGCTCGTTGCCGCCGTTGTAGGAGTAGGTCGCCGCAGCCGACCCCGACGAGCAGGTCGCCGATACCGAGTTCAGGTACTTCGTGCGGTTCCCGGCACCGTCGTAGCAGAAGCCCTCGAACCCGGTCACCGCACCACCAGCAGTCGGCGCAGTGGACGCCTCGGTCAAACGGTCGAGTCCGTCGTGTCCGTAGGTGGTGGTCTTGCCCGTCAGGGCGTCGACCGCCTGGGTCACGACTCCGGTGTCCTTGTTGGGGTTCGATCCACTGGAGGGTGCCGCGGAGTCGCTATACGTGTAGGCAAGGTTCAACCGCTGCGTGGAGGTCGAGCCGGACGTGGTGGAGCCCACGACCTGCTGCAACCGGCCCGCGTCGTCCAGGTTCGTCGCCAGGGTCTGCCCGCCCGGGTACCGGGTCGAGGTGCGCCGTCCGTCGTCATCGACGCCGAAGAGCACGCACTTCGTCGACGCCGCACCCGGAGTCGTGAGGCTCTGCCCACTGCACGACCCACCAGGCAGCGCCAGCGAGGTCAGCTGATTCGCCGTGTTGTAGCCGTACTTCACCACACCACCGGCATCGGTGTACTCCGTGAGACGCCCGAGCGCATCGTACTTGAGGTTGATGGTCGCCTCGGGCGTGATCGTGCCACGCAACCGGCCGAGGTCGTCCCGGAGGTAGCTCGACTGTCGGTCGGGGCTCTCGGAGTCCGCCGGATACTCCTCGACGGCGCGCAGCCAACCGTTGCCGCGCTCCTCACCGAAGGACTTCGACACGACTCGGCCGTCGGAGTACAGGGTGTAGGTGAGGCGGTCCATCGCGTCGTAGCCGTAGATCGTGGTCTGCCCGCGGCCGTCCGTGGTCTGGGTGAGCCGGGACAGGTCGTCGTACTCGTAGGTCTGCTCCTGCTGCGCAGACGGAGTCCCGGGCAGCATCGTGGTCAGCTGGCCGAGCTCGTCATATCGGTACGCGGTCCGGTGCGCCGTCGTCGCCGCGGCCGAGGAGCCGACGACGTAGGCGCCGTCTCGGGTCTCGCACAGCACGCCCGGCTTCGTCGCCGTCACCGTCCCGCTCACGGTGGGTCCGCAGTCGACCGTGCCGCCGTAGTCGGGGTCGGTGTTGCCCTGGTAGAGGTTCTGCACCGTCACTCCGCCGCGCGTCACGGTGGTCTGGTTGCCGGCGGTGTCGTAGTCGTAGTCCGTCGTCGTCCCGCGAGCATCCGTCGAGGTGGACACGTCGTAGAGGCGGACACCGGAGCCGTAGGTGTTCGCGATCCCGGCGCCGGTCGGGATACGGCTGCTGCTGAGGTTCCAGGTGGCGGCCGAGGCGTCTCCAGCGTCGTCGTAGGTGTTCGTCGAGGTCTGTGCGGTCGACCCAGCACCCGCAGTGGCGCCGGTGGTCGTCAGTGCGTCGTCGTTCGGCGTGTAGGTGCTCGACCGCTTCTTGCCGCGGGCGTCGGTCACCTCACCGACCCGGCCGCGACCGTCGGATTTGTACGTCGTGACGTTCCCGTTCGGGTCGGTCACCTCTGTGCTGGTCGCCGGTGCGCCGTTCGAGCGATCGAAGGTCCCGTAGCTGAACGACCACGTCGGGTTCCCCTGCGTCGAGGAGACGCGCTTGACAGTGAGCACCCGTCCGTCACCGTCATAGGTGAGCTCGGTGCGCTGCCCCTCGGGCACCGTGATCGCGGTGACGCGGTCGTCGGCGTCGTACTCGTACTTCGTCTGACCGCCCGCGGCGTTGGTCTCGCTGACCAGACGGCTGTTCGTCACCGTCACGGTCGGGGTGCGGTTCGTCACATCGCTGGACCACGAGTTGAACGAGCCGAAGTTGGCGATGTCCAGATCACGGCCACGGGTGTCGGTGACCGTCCGCAGGACCAGGCGGTCGTTGTACGGCAGCCGCGCTGAAGCGTCGTAGGTGAAGGTGATCTCGTTGCCGTTGCGGTCCTTCACCTTCGACAGCCCGAAGTACGCGTCACCGGCTACACCGATGTCCGTGAACGTCTGCTCGACCTTGGAGCGACGTTCGGTGAGGGTGTAGGTGCCGTTCCCGTTGTCCACCAGGTCCGCGTCGAGTCCGGTCGGCCGGATCCAGGCGCCGTCCAGCGCCCTGTAGAACGTCCAGTCCGCGCCGCTGCCGTCCCGGTAGAACAGCGACCCACGGTACGGCTGCAGGCCGACGCCGCTGAGCGAGTCGACCCACCGCTTGCCGTAGACCCCGAGCGCAGCGCTCGTGACGCTGTTCGAGGTGTGCGACACGTCGAGATCGAGCCCGAGCCCGGCGATCCGCAGCTGCCGGGTCGTGACCTGCGCGTTGCCGGTCGCCGGGTTCACCCGAACGCTCGTCGCGTCGTCCAAGTCCGTCGACACGACCGCGGTATTGCCCTTCCGGACACCTGCGCGCGGGTTCCACTCGATGGACAGCGAGGTCTGGTCCTCGCTGGTCAACCGCACGGGCGCACCGCCGGTCTCGGCTTCGGTCTTCTCCAGCTCGAAGCCGTTGTAGTCGGACGTGCCCTCGATCCAGCGCTGCACGGTCGCCGCGACGTCGAAGGTGACATCGCCGCCCGTCGCCGGGTCGACCGTCGTGCGGGCGACCGCCGGCCCCCGGTCTCCGCCAGGGGTCGACCAGGAGACGCCGTCACCGTTGTCGGTCCACGTCGCGCCCTGTCTGAAGTACCGCGACAGCTCCCGCACGTCCACCGATGTGGTTGCGGTACCCGAAACCGGCGTGACCTCGACCTTCAACTGCGCCTGCGCGATCTGCGCATCAGCCGGGATCACGTCGAAGAGGTCCGGGTAGAACAGCAGCCCCCGCTCCTGCTCGCCCGTGCTCGAGTCCCAGGACAATGGGATCGGCAGGCTGCCACACGCCGAGGTGGACGGAGACGAGCCGGAGATCGCGCACCCGATGATCGACGCCGGGAACTCGATCGTCGGGTCTACCACCACGGGCCACACCCGCTGCTCAGCACTCAACCACGCCTTCGACGGCGTCACGGTGACCAACCGGTCGCTTGTCCCATCCGCCTTCGCCAGCTCCACCGCCACCGCATCCGAGTGCGCTCCATGAGCGTCGTCCATGAACGGGGCGGGCAGTACGAAGACGGTCTTGCCCGCGTCGCGCACGCGGATCACGTCGTGCGACTCGGTGACGGTGAGCCCGTCGGCGACCTTCAGGCGGTAGCTCCAGGAGGATCGGGAGTCCCGCGACGCGAGCGTGACCGTCTCCTTCAGGCCGGTGGGAGTCGCCAGCAGGGCGAGGTCCGAACCGGGCAGCGCATCCTCGAACGTCACCGTGTCACCGTCGGCCGAGCCGACCGACTCCTCCGGCCGCGCCCCCACCCGCGCACTCGACGGCGCAACAGTCGCGGAACCCGACGGTTCCGACCCCTCGGCCACCAGCTCCATCGACACCCAGCGGCTCGGATCCTGCCCGTCGACCAACCGGACCGGCTCGTTCAGAACCTTGGGCACAGCGACCTCGTAGCCGGTCGACACCGTCCGCCACGTCGAGCCGGTGGCCGGGACGAGCTCGGTGTCGACAGGCTGCCACTTCCCGGCCGCGTCACGGACGTTCAGCGGCTGCGGCGAGATCCGCGTGATCCGCGTACCGCTCGACGGGTCGACGACCGTCGACGAGTTCGCGGTCCGCAGCGCACGATCCTCGACCCGCTTGCCGGACGGCGTCGGCTGCGCCCGAGCCGCCGCCTCCAGCGCCGCCTTCCGAGCCGCGGAAAGCCCCGTGTAGTGATTGCTGTCCGGCTGCAGTGGCTTCGCGCGGCCCACCGCCTCAGCCGCCGGCGAGACGACAGCCGCATCCGCCGGGGCAGCGAGCGCTCCGCTCAGCAGGACTGCCACGACCGTACCCATGGCCACAGCGGCCGGGCGCGAACGCGGAACCAGAATCACCCGGACCGCGCCCGCTCGCGACGCCCGAGGACGCGGTGAAGCGAATCGCCGTCCCCGGCGTGCGACGGATCCCTTCTCGAACCCGGAACCACTCGTCATGCGCTCGACCACAGCGTCGTCCCCATCGAGCCCCGAGCAGACGCGTGGGTCGCGTTCCCCCGGCTCCGGACTCGGGCCCATCCTGCTGCCCTCGCACACCGGGCGCACCACCCCCGTTCGGGAAACGGGCCCGCCCCACGAGTCCTCGTCCGCGCCGTCCCGGTCGAGCCCCCGTCGCGTCCCAAGCGCCTTTCAACCCGTGCTCGTATGGTGTGCACGTGGCTGACACCCAGGCAGCAGGGGGCGACGGGCCCGCCCCGAAGCGACCGAGAACGGCGGGCAACCGCGCGACGCCCGGGCGCCGCGCGACCAAGAAGCCCGATCCGTGGACTCCGGTCCTCGGCCGGATCCCGATCCTCGAACTCTCCCCGCAGCAGCCCGACGACCTCTGGCCGGCGAAGGCGTTCGACGGCGAAGTCGTCCCGTTCTCCGCGACGGTGTTCAAGGAGGGCCACGACGTCATCGACGCGGCGGTGGTGCTGACCGCGCCATCCGGCCGTGCCGTGCGCCGCCCGCTGCTGCCGATCAACCCCGGCCTCGGTCGCTGGTCCGCCTCCGTCCAGGTCGACGAGGTCGGGGCATGGACCTGGCACGTCGACGCCTGGCGGGACGACTGGGGCACGTGGCTGCACGACGCCGGCATCAAGATCCCCGCCGGGATCGACGTGGAGCTGATGTTCGAGGAGGGCGCGCGGCTGCTCGAGCGGGTGGCCGACGAGGACAGCCGCGGTGCCGACGCCGCGGCGCTCCTCCGCGACACCGCCGGTGCGCTCCGCGACCGCACGTCCGACGCGCCGTCGCGCTGGCAGATGGTGACGGCCGGGCGGGTTGCCGACGCGATCGCCGTCGCGCCGATCGCGAGCCTCGTCACGAGCGGTGCGTCCCGCACGCTGCGCGTCGAGCGCCTCCGCGCGGGATACGGCTCGTGGTACGAGTTCTTCCCGCGGTCGGAGGGCGCGGTCCGCCACGACGACGGCTCCTGGACCTCCGGCACGTTCCGCACGGCCGCGATGCGGCTGCCGGCGATCGCGGAGATGGGCTTCGACGTCGTCTACATCCCGCCGGTGCACCCGATCGGGACGACGAACCGCAAGGGCCCCAACAACACGCTCGTCGCGGGACCGCACGACCCGGGTTCCCCCTACGGGATCGGGTCGGCCGCGGGCGGGCACGACGCGATCCATCCCGACCTCGGCACGGAGGCGGACTTCATCGCCTTCCTCGCGAGCGCCAGGGCCCTGAAGCTCGAGGTCGCGCTCGACATCGCGCTGCAGGCCTCCCCCGATCATCCCTGGGTGACGAGCAACCCGGAGTTCTTCACGACGCTCGCCGACGGCACGATCGCCTACGCCGAGAACCCGCCGAAGAAGTACCAGGACATCTACCCGCTGAACTTCGACAACGACCCGGCGGGGTCGTACGCCGAGATGCGCCGCATCTTCCAGGTCTGGATCGATCGCGGTGTCCGCATCTTCCGGATCGACAACCCCCACACGAAGCCCCTCGGCTTCTGGGAGCGGTTGATCCACGACGTGAACGCGTCGGCACCAGATGTCATCTTCCTCGCGGAGGCGTTCACGCGACCGCCGATGATGCGCGGCCTCGCGAAGGTCGGCTTCCAGCAGAGCTACACCTACTTCACGTGGCGCAACACGAAGGAGGACCTCACCGACTACCTGGTGGAGCTCTCCCAGGAGACGGCCGACTACATGCGGCCCAACTTCTTCGTCAACACGCACGACATCCTCACGCCGTACCTGCAGTTCGGCGGGACGGCGGCGTACAAGGTGCGGGCCGCGATCGCGGCGACCTCGGTGCCCACCTGGGGCATCTACTCCGGCTACGAGCTCATCGAGAACGTCGCGCGGCCGGGCTCCGAGGAGAACATCGACAACGAGAAGTACGAGTACCGGCCGCGCGACTGGGCGAAGGCCTCGATGTTCGGCACGACCCTCGCGCCCTACATCGCGCGATTGAACGGGATCCGCCGGGATCACCCGGCGCTCGTTCAGCTGCGCAACATCCACTTCCACTGGACCGAGTCGGAGCACCTGCTCGCCTACTCGAAGCACCTCGACGCGGAGTTCACCGGCACCGGTTCACCCGACACGATCATCGTGGTCGCGAACCTCGACCCGCACGGCGCCAGAGAGACGATCGTGCACCTCGACCCGACCGCGTTCGGCCGACTGCCGGACGACACGTTCACCGTGCGCGACCTGATCACCGGTGCGCGCTGGGAGTGGGGCGCCGACCCGTTCGTCCGGCTCGACCCCTACGCCGAACCGGTCCACATCCTCCTCGTCGAGGACTGACGACCATCCTGGAGGCTCGTCCCATGCCCAAGAACACCCAGAAGGAGGACCCGATCGCCGAGACACCCATCGCGCCGGTCCCCTCGGACGAGGTGCTGGCGCAGATCGCCGAAGGCACCCACTCCGGACCCCACTCCGTGCTCGGCCAGCACCCCGTCCACGACACGGAAGCCGTGGTCATCCGTGCGCTCCGGCCGTTCGCGCGCGAGGTCGTCGCGGTGCTGGACTCCGGTGCCCGCATCGAGCTCGGGCACATCGGTGCCGGCGTGTGGCAGGGCGTCTCGGTGGCCGGGTTCCAGGACTACCTGGTCGAGACGTCGTACGAGGACGCACCGACCTGGACCGCCGACGACCCGTACCGGTACCTGCCGAGCGTCGGCGAGGTCGACCTGCACCTGTTCGGCGAGGGTCGGCACGAGCGCCTCTGGGAGATGCTCGGCGCCCACCACCGCGAGCTGCACGGCGTGCACCGGGCCACCTGGGGCACCTCGTTCTCGGTCTGGGCACCCCACGCGCAGGCGGTGCGCGTGATCGGCGACTTCAACGCGTGGGACGGGCGGCTGGCATCGATGCGGCGGCTCGACGCCAACGGCGTCTGGGAGCTGTTCCTGCCCGGCCTCGACCCCTACAACGCGTACAAGTTCGAGATCCTCACCCGCGCGGGCGAGTGGATCGAGAAGGCCGACCCGATGGCCAGGCACGCGGAGCAGGCGCCCGCGACCGCCAGCGTCGTCACCGAGAGCTCGTACCGCTGGGGCGACTCCGGCTGGCTGAGCGCCCGCGCCGCGTCCAACCCCGTCGACCAGCCGGTCAGCGTGTACGAGATGCACTTCGGCTCGTGGCGCCAGGGCCTCGGCTACCGCGAGGCGGCCGACCAGCTCATCGACTACCTGCACGAGACCGGGTTCACGCACGTCGAGTTCCTGCCGCTCGCGGAGCACCCGTACGAGCCGTCGTGGGGCTACCAGGTCACCGGCTACTACGCGCCGACGTCCCGGTTCGGGCACCCGGACGACCTCAAGTACCTGATCGACCGCCTCCACCAGGCGCGCATCGGCGTGTACCTGGACTGGGTGCCCGGCCACTTCCCGAAGGATGCGTTCGCGCTCGCGAAGTTCGACGGCGAAGCGCTCTACGAGCACAGCGACCCGCGGCTCGGCGAGCACATGGACTGGGGCACGCTGATCCCGAACTTCGGCGACAGCCAGGTGCGGAACTTCCTCGTCGCGAACGCGCTCTACTGGCTCGACGAGTTCCACGTCGACGGCTTGCGGGTCGACGCCGTCGCCTCGATGCTCTACCTCGACTACTCGCGCGAGCCGGGCCAGTGGGTGCCGAACAAGGACGGCGGGCGCGAGAACCTGGAGGCGATCGGCTTCCTGCAGGAGACCACGGCGACCGCCTACAAGCTGCACCCCGGTGTGGTGATGATGGCCGAGGAATCGACCAGCTGGAGCGGCGTCACGCACCCCACCGACCACGGCGGGCTCGGGTTCGGGCTCAAGTGGAACATGGGCTGGATGAACGACTCGTTGCGCTACATCGCCAACGACCCGATGTGGCGCAGCTACCACCAGGACGAGCTGACGTTCTCGTTCGTGTACGCCTTCAGCGAGAACTTCCTCCTGCCGATCAGCCACGACGAGGTCGTGCACGGCAAGGGCTCGCTCATCGGCAAGATGCCGGGCGACCCGTGGCAGCAGCTCGCCAACGTGCGCGCCTACCTCGCGTTCCAGTGGGCGCACCCCGGGAAGCAGCTGCTGTTCATGGGGCAGGAGTTCGGTCAGCGCAGCGAGTGGAGCGAGCAGCGCGGGCTCGACTGGTGGATCCTCGACCAGCCCGCCCACCGCTCGCTGCTGGGCTTCGTCTCGCAGCTGAACCGGGTCTACCGGGAGAACGCCGCGTTCTGGCAGCAGGACACCTCCGCTGCCGGCTTCAGCTGGATCGACGGCGCCGACGCCGCGAACAGCGTCATCGCGTTCCTCCGCTGGGACGGCGACGGCAACCCGGTCGCCTGCATCTTCAACTTCTCCGGTCGTCCGATCAGCGACTACCGGATCGGGCTGCCGTTCGCCGGCACCTGGGAGGAGCTGCTGAACAGCGACGCCGGCGAGTTCGGAGGGTCCGGTGTCGGCAACTACGGCTCCGCGGTCGCCGAGGCAGAGCCGTCGCACGGCCAGCCCGCCTCCGTCGTGCTGACGCTGCCGCCGCTCGGCGCCCTCCTCCTGAAGCCGAAGGCCCGGAGGTAGCGGCCGGTGCTCATGGCTGCGCCGCCGCCGCTGCGGCGCAGCTGCCGTACCGGCGGGCCTGAACGGCCCGGTGCTCATGGCTGCGCCGCCGCCGCTGCGGCGCAGCTGCCGTACCGGCGGGCCTGAACGGCCCTTCGGCTGACGGCTCGAGGGCCTGCTTCTCCACGCGCGTTCTCTGGTTGTCGTGATGCGGTCGCTATCTGCGGCGCGTCCAGCGCCGCAGTGAATGCAATGGACCCCGAACTGGGGTCCGCACTTCTGAGGACACGGCTTGTCTGCCGGTCCTCCGTGGTAATAGCGTCGAAGCACCCCCACGGCGGGCCCGTCGCTCCCCAGCGACTCGGGTGCCGCCTGCCCGACATGGAATCGTCCCCGCGACTCCCTCCCGGACCGACGCGCACCCGAATGCCGCCGGTCCAGGTCCGAACCCCCACAAGGACCATGACCGCCTCCCCCATCACCCTCCGCGCTTCCGCGACGCGCGCCGCGACCGCCCGCCGCTGGTCGCAGCGCCTCGCGCTCCAGCTCGCCGCGACGGACACCGCGATCGTCGCCGCGACCGTGCTCATCGGTCACCTCGCGCTCTTCGGCACCGCCCAGCGCGTGGCCACCAACGCCGAGTACGCCGCCGTGCTGCCCTACCCGGCCATCTCGGTCGGACTCGCCGTGCTCTGGCTGGTCGCGCTCGCCGTCGTCGACTCCCGGGACGAGGACGAGATCGGGACGGGCACCACCGAGTACCGCCGCGTCATCCGTGCCGGCGTCGCCACCCTGGTGATCACGATCGTCGTCGGGTTCTTCCTCGGCGTCGACCTGTCCCGCCTCTGGGCGGGCGCCGTCGTCCCGGTCGGTACCGCGCTGCTCGTCGTCGGCCGGTCCGTGTGGCGCCGCCGGCTGATGGCCCGCCGGGCTGCCGGCCTCGACTCGCACCGCGTCGTGCTGCTCGGCTCGACCGAGACGGTCGTGCGCACCGCGCTCGACCTCGCCCGCCAGCCGGGTCACGGGTACCGCGTCGTGGGCGTCGCCCTGACGGACGGCGCGACCGAGGGCACGATCGCCGGCCTGCGCATCGTCGGCGACGTCGACGACGTGCCGGACGCCCTGCGCGCCCTCGACGCCGACACCGTCATCGCGACGAGCAGCGACCACCTCTCGGCCGAGCGCATCCGCGACCTCGCCTGGCACCTCGATCCCCGCCACCACCTGGTGGTCGTGCCCAGCATCACCGACGTCGGCGGCTCGCGGATCCACCTCCGCCCGGTCGCCGGCCTGCCCCTGATCCACGTCGAGACGCCCCACCAGGCCGGCATCGGCCGCACGATGAAGCGGCTGTTCGACGTCGTGGCGTCCTGCGTGGGCCTCGTCCTGCTCGCGCCGGTCCTCGCCGTCATCGCGCTGCTGATCAGCCGCGACTCCGAAGGCGGCGTCTTCTACCGCCAGGAGCGGATCGGTCGCGACGGCGAGCCGTTCTCGATCCTGAAGTTCCGCTCCATGTCCGCCGACGCCGACCTGCGCCGAGCCGACCTCACGACCGATCTCGGCAAGGGCCTGTTCAAGATGGCCGACGACCCGCGGATCACCCGGGTGGGCAAGGTCCTGCGCCGCTACTCGCTGGACGAGCTGCCCCAGCTCGTCAACGTGCTGCGCGGTGAGATGAGCCTCGTCGGCCCCCGCCCGGCGCTGCCGTCCGAGGTGTCCGAGTACGACCGGCGCGAGCTGCGCCGCCTCGCCGTCACCCCGGGCCTCTCGGGCCTGTGGCAGGTCAGCGGCCGGTCCGACCTCGAATGGGCGGACGGGATCCGGCTCGACCTCTACTACGTGGAGAACTGGTCGATGACGCAGGACCTGCAGATCCTCTGGCGGACGGCCAAGGCCGTGACCAGCTCCTCCGGCGCCTACTGAGCTGCGGCGCGGCGTCAGTACAGCAGGGTCGCGAGCCGCCGGCGCGCGGCGCCCACGCGGGCGTCGTCCGGACCGGTGAGCGCGAAGAAGTCCAGGAGGCGGGTGCGGATCACCGTTCGATCCTCGGCGGACGCACTCGCGAAGGCGTCGAGCAGCCGGTCGAACGCGTCGTCGACATGGCCGCCGGCGATGTCGAGGTCGGCCACGGCCAGCGCTGCCTTCGCGTCCTTCGGATCACCGGCTGCGATCGCCCTGGCGTCCTCGGGCACCGTGCGGAGCCGGTCGAGCAGCTCGACCTGCGCCAGCGCGGCGACCGCGGCGACGTCGCGCGGATCCTGCGCGATCGCGGTGCGGAACAGCCGAGCGGCCTCCGCGTAGTCCTGCTGCTCGATCGCGGCGTACGCCTCCTGGTGCAGCGGCGGCAGCGGCGCGGGCTCGGGCTCCGCAGGCTCCCCCTCCTGCACCGCCGCCCCCGGCACGACGCCGGTCACGCCGTTCTGGACGGCGAGCTCGAGCACCTGCTCGAGCAGCGGGGCGAGCTGCTGCTCCGGCACCACCCCGGCGAAGAGCGGTACGGGGCTGCCGGCGATCACGGCGACGGTCGTCGGGATGGACTGCGCCTGGAAGGCCGCCGCGACCTGCGGGTTCGCGTCGGAGTCGACGATCGCGAGCAGGAGCCGGCCCGCCGCCGCCTCGACGGCGTCCCGGAGGATCACGACGAGGTCCTGCGACGGGGTGCTCCAGGTCGCGACCAGCGCGACGATGACGGGGACCGTGCGGGACAGCTCGATCAGCTGGCCGAACTCCGCGTCACCGACCTCGACGACGAGGTTCGAGCCGGTCGCCGGCCCGCCTCCCTCCGGCGCGCCCCGTCCCGGGGAGGTCGCCGGCCGGGGCGGTTGCGCGGTCTGCTGGTTCTGCCGGGCGACGAGGGGAGAGAGGTCGATGGCTCCTCGGAGCCCACCGGGAGGGGAGGCGGGAACAGCGGCCACGGTCGTCACAACTCCTTCGCGGAAATCAGCCCTTGATCGTAGCCGAGCAGGACGACGGGCTGGTTCGAGCCGGCGGACGGCACCGCGAACAGCAGCTGGTAGCCGTAGACCGCTCGAATGCCCTTCAGCGTCGAGCTCGTCTTCGAGAGGATCTTCGTGTTGCCGCTGGGGTAGATGGTGACCCCCTTCATGCTCGGCTTCGTCGTCTGCTGCTCGTTGAGCTGCACCGAGACGAGGGCACCGGAGGCCGCGGTCGACAGCGCGATCACCGAACCGGCGTCGGAACCCAGATCCTTGTAGGTGATCTTCGCGGTCCCCGCCTTCTTCGCGATCTTCTTCTTCACCGCCTCACCGACCTGCCGCGCGAGGTCGTCACCCTGCCGGAACTGCTTGGCCTTCGCGCTGCTGCTGTCGGTCAGGAGCACGCCGTAGTCGGCCGCGAGCTGGCCCGGCTCCACCTCGAGCACCGGGGTGCCGGCGTCCAGCCGCTTGGCGCCGTCGAGCGCGGAGGGGAGATCCGGCGGGTTCGCTCCGGCGACCAGCCGCATCGCGTAGTGCACCTTGTACGCCGAGCGAGGGTCGTTCTGGACGAGCGCCACGGCGACCGGCGCGATCCGCTTCGAGGTGCCGTCGGTCACGGTGGCGAACAGCGTGCGCGGCCAGCGATCCGTCGCCTCGGGCAGGATCAGGTTCATCACCGCGTGAGCGGCCGGGATCGAAGCCGGCAGCGCGGCCTTCTTCTGCTTCTTCTTGATCAGGTACGCGGCTTTCCGCAGCTCGAGCGCGGGACCGGTGAACCGCGTGGCCAGCGTCCCCGCGTCGAGGTCCTCGTCCGCCGTGGCCGCGACGGTGGCCGCGTCGTGCACGATCCTGGTCGCCTGCGCCTCGGTGGTGGAGGCCTCGACGGGCGTCGTCGCCGCGACGGCCGGGCCGGCGGCCGGCGCCAGGAGCGCACCGGCGAGCACGACGGCACCGGAGAAGCCGAGGGCCGTCCGGGGCCGCACGCTGCGCCGACCGCGGCTCGGTGCCGGCGCCGCCGAGGCAGGGCGCTGCGGGCGGTACTTCGGCGGCTGCGGCCGCTTCTGGCTCCTCGTCGGCGGCTTCCGGCGCGGGCCTCGCTGCCGACGCACGTGGACGAGCGCCCACACGTACAGCAGCAGGCCGACGAAGATGGCCCCCACGATGGTGCCGAAGACGTTGGGTCGGCGCCGGTTCAGCACCGCGAAGCCGATGAGCGCGGCCGCCACGGCATCGAGCAGCAGCGA
>NZ_CAXTHO010000018.1:15581-26167 GCF_964244015.1 uncultured Amnibacterium sp.
GAGCGCCCACACGTACAGCAGCAGCCCGACGACCGCCAGCACACCTCCCGCGATGATCAGCGGGACCGCGAGCGGCGTCGCCGTCCTCAGCGGCCAGGTCAGCCGCACGTCGGAGGGGGCGGCGGCGGCGCCGTCCGATGCGACGAGCACGGACATCGTCGACGGGACGTCGATCTGCCAGTCGAGGCTGCCCCTCGACCGATCCTGGGCGATCCACAGGTCGGCGCCGTCCGGGTCGGGTGTGCCGCCCTCCAGACCCGCGACCACCGGGGCGGTCTTCACGATCGCCTTCGTCATCGCTCCGGAGGCGTCGACGCCCAGCTCGGCGTACCGCTGACCCGAGAGCCACGCCCGGACGTCGGACGTGCGGGCGTAGGAGGCGAACGCCACCGCGGCTCCCGACAGGCGCAGGCGCTGCTGGCCCTCATGGGACTGCAGCACCGATCCCGGTACGACCACGTAGTGCACGTCGGACGGGATGTCCGCGACGGCGGTCAGGTGGTCGGCCGGCTTGAGCACCGTCCTCTGCGCGACACCGGTGGCGATGAGCACCCCGGCGATGAGCAGCGTCACCAACGCGATCGCGAAGCGCACACCGTCTCCTCTCGTCCCGTCGGGATCGGTGGATCGGGCTGGACGGACCGCACGCGAGCCGCATCCGTTCCGCAGGCGGCGGTCCCGCACCGCTCGACCCCGAAACGCCGGTCAGCATAACCGCACCCCCGTCCCGGGGACGGATGCCTGCGGGCGCGCCCCCGGCGTCGCACCTACACTCGGACGGGTCGTGCGGCAGGGCCACGCGGCCCCATCGACCTTCGGCTGACGAGGAGCGACACGTGTCCGACGAGTCCGGCTTCACCACGACGATGCGCGGCTACAACCGCGACGAGGTCGATCGTGCGATGCAGGAGCTGCGGCGCGAGCTGATCAAGGCGAACTCGATGCTCGCCGAGGCGCAGCGCGAGGTGAAGCGGCTCGGCCAGCGCGTCGACGAGCTCGACGGCGAGTTGGAGGAGGTCGGCAGCCCGACCTACTCGGGGCTCGGCCACCGGCTCGAGAGCCTCCTGCGCCTCGCGGAGGAGCAGTCGACGAGGGTCATCTCGCAGGCGGACATCGACTCCGAGCGCCTCAGGTCCGCCACGCAGGCCGATGTCGACCGCCTCCGCATCGAGGCCGCCGAGCTCGCGGAGCGGCTGCTCGGCGACGCGAAGGAGCAGTCCGACGCCACGCTCGAGTCCGCCAGGGCGGAGGCCGACCAGCTGGTCGAGCGGGCGGAGCTGCAGGCCGAGACCACCGTGCAGGACGCGATCCGCGAGGCCGCCGCCATCCGGGGCGCCGTCGCGACGGAGGCGGCCGAGCTGCGCGGCACCGCGAAGCGCGAGGCCGCGGCCGTGCGCAGCGGCGCGGACCGCGAGGCCGCCGAGCTGCGCGTCGTCGTGGAGCGGGAGACCGCCGCGGCGAAGGAGGATGCGCTGCGCCTGACGCGGGAGACCGAGTTCGCACGCGCCGAGCTGAACCGGGAGCTGGGCGCGGCCCGCGCCGACGCGGACGCGGAGCTCGCGCGGGTCCGGGCCGAGCTGCGGCTCGAGGTGGAGCGCGCCCACGCCGATCTGTCCAGGAAGGCGGAACTCGCTCGCGCCGACGTCGCCCGTGAGACCGAGACGGCCCGCCTCGCGTTCGGGCGCGAGGCCGAAGCGGCGCGCGCGGACCTGCTCGACGAGCTCGACGGGCTGCGCCGCGCACAGCTCCGCGAGCACGAGGCCACCGCGAACGCCCTCGCCGCGGACCTCGCCGAGCGGCGCGACGCGACCGAGCTGGAGATCGAGCAGGCGCGCCTGGATCTCGACGTCGAGCTGACGGCCAGGAGGGACGAGGCCGAGCAGGACTACCTCGCCCGCCACCAGGAGGCCGTCGCCTCCACGCAGCGCTACCTCGACGACGCAAACGCGCAGCTCGCCGACGCCGTGCGCCGCTCCGCCGACAAGCGGCTCGAAGCGGACGCCCTCCAGATGCAGATCGAGGTGGACGGCCGCCGCTCACTCGAGGCCGCGCAGTCGGAGGCGGCGGAGCTCGTCGCCACGGCGCGCGACACGGCGCACGCGATCGTGACCGAGGCGGAGCAGCGGTCCGCACGGCTCGTGCGCGACGCCGAGCGGCGGCTGACCGAGCTGCGCGAGGAGCGGGACGGGATCGCCCACTACTTCGAGTCGCTCAAGGGTGCGCTCGGCAGCGCCCAGCCGGTCGACGTCGAGTCCTGACCGGGCCGCGATGAAGCTCCAGAACCCGTTCAGGACGGGGCTGATCGTCACGCTCGGCGTGCTCGTCGCGCTGCTGATCGGCTCCGCCGCCATGCAGCTGGCGACGATCCTGACCTACGTGCTGACCGCCGTCTTCCTCGCGCTCGGCCTCGACCCGCTCGTGACCCAGCTGCAGCGCCTGCGGGTCCCGCGGTGGCTCGCGATGCTCATCGCCGTCGTGGTGGTGGTCGGCGCGCTGACCGCGATCGCGTTCCTGATCGTGCCGGCGATCGTCTCCCAGGGCGCGAACCTGGTGCAGCAGGTGGGCGAGTTCGCCAGCCACTACGAGGGCTGGAACGACTTCATCGGCCAGCTGCAGACCGCGGTCGGTCCGTCCATCAAGGTCCAGGACCTGATCGATCAGGCGGTGGCGTACCTGCAGACGAACGTCGGGTCGATCACGGGCGGGGTGCTCTCGGTCGGTGTCGGCATCGTCGGCGGCATCTCGGGCACCGTCATCGTCGTGATCCTCACCCTGTACCTGACCGCATCGATGCACGAGTTCAAATCGGCGCTCTACCGCCTCGTGCCCATGACGCGTCGGGAGCAGTTCGCGAACATCGCGGAGCAGATATTCCAGTCCGTCGGCCGCTACGTGATCGGGCAGGTCGGGCTCGCGCTCGTGAACGGTGTGCTGAGCTTCGTCTTCCTCACGATCACCACGAACGTGGGCGGCAAGCTCCCGGCGGTCTTCGCGTTCATCGCGTTCCTCGGCAGCCTGATCCCGCTCGTGGGCACGGTCTCCGCCGCGGTGCTGATCGTGCTCGGTCAGCTGGTGCTCAGCCCGGTCGCGGTGTCGGGTGCGCCACCGGTCTGGCTGATCGTGGCGGTCTACTACCTGATCTACATGCAGGTGGAGGCATACGTGCTCAGCCCGAACATCATGAACCGCGCCGTGAAGGTGCCCGGGGTCGTCGTGGTGATCGCGGCGCTGGTCGGCGGCACCCTGCTCGGCATCCTCGGGGCGCTGATCGCTATCCCCGTCGCCGCCGCGGTGCTGCTGATCATCGACCAGGTGGTCGTCCCCCGCCAGGCCGAGGCCTGACCCGACCCACCCGCACCGCCGCCGGTAGGGCGGACCGGTCAGACCACCAGGTCGGACCGCACCGTCGTCGGGAGCGGGTACGCGGCCGGGTTCACGACGCGGACGATCTCGTCGAGCACGCGACGGACGTACGGCTCCCCCACCCACAGGTGCTTGGCGCCGGCGACCGCGATCAGCTCCGCCGCCGGCACCGCCGCGAACCGCTCCCGCGCCTCGGCCGGCCGGAGGAAGTCGTCGAGCTCCGGCACGAGCACGACGAGGCCGCGACCTCCCCGGTTCCACCGCGTCAGCTCCGTCTCGGAGGTCCGGTGCAGCGGCGGCGACAGCAGGATCGCGCCGTCGACCGCGTGGTCGGGGCCGTACTTCAGCGCCAGCTCCGTGCCGAACGACCAGCCCAGCAGCCACGGGTGCGGGAGGGCGCGCTCGGCCGCGAAGGACACCGCCGCCGCGACGTCGTACCGCTCGGCTCCCCCTCCGTCGTACTCCCCCTCGCTCGTGCCGCGCGGGCTCGATGTGCCGCGGGTGTTGAACCGCAGCACCGCGAGATCGGCCAGCGCGGGCAGCCGGGCGGCCGCCTTGCGCAGCACGTGCGAGTCCATGAACCCGCTGTGGGTCGGGAGGGGATGGAGGCAGACGAGGGTGGCGACCGGTTCGCGATCCCGCGGCACCGCGAGCTCGCCGACCAGCGTGAGCCCGTCGGCCGTGTCGAACGCGACGTCCTCCCGATCCGCCAGCAGCACGGTCGCGCTGCGGATCTCGATCTCGCTCGTCATGCGCCCCGCCAGCAGTGCAGGTGCCAGTGCCGACGCGCCTCCAGATCGGCTTGATCGCCGAGCACGCCGTCCGCGCGCCAGACGACGACGTGCGCGACGCCCTCCTGCACCACCCCGCCGCAGCCGGGGCAGCGGTAGGGCTTCAGCGCCTGCGCGACCGAGATCGGCTGGACGTGCCAGGAGCGTCCGCCGCGCTGCTCGAGCCGCGCTCCCCCGCCGATGCGGAGTGGCTGCGGATCGTCGTCGTCGTCGCGGCCGAGCCCGCGGGGACTGTTGCGGCGCGGCACAGCGGGGTCAGTACCAGCCGGAGGCGTTCGAGTGCGCCCAGGCGCCGCAGGGGCTGCCGTAGGACCCCGAGATGTACCCGAGCCCCCAGGTGATCTGCGTCTCGTAGCTGTTCTGCCAGTCGCCGCCGGCGCTCGCCATCTTGCTGCCGGGCAGCGCCTGCGGGATGCCGTAGGCGCCGCTCGGGTTCGCGGCGTGCGTGTTCCAGCCCGACTCGCGGTTCCAGAGGCTGACGAGGCAGCTGAACTCGCTCGGCGCCCAACCGCGCTTCGCGACCGCCCTCGCGGCGAAGGTCTGCGCGGTCCCGACCGGGGTGGTGTAGCTCGCCGCACCGGTACTCGCGGCCGACGACGACGAGGAGGCGTCATCCGCGGCCGGCGCCGCCGCCGGGGTATCGACGACCCGGTACGAGTCACGACGGATGTCGACGAGCACGTAGCCGCCGTCGATCGTGTACCGCTGGACTCCGGACGCCTTCGCGAGCACCGGCCGCTGGTAGAACGGGGCGGCCGTCGCGCCGGCGTACGGATCCGTGACGCTGACGAGCGCGATGCCCGCGCTGGCGAGCATGGCGAACAGGCCGAGCACGAAGCGGCTCCGCGACCGCCGCCGCACCGGCACCGCAGCGGGCCGGGTCCTCGGGGCGTCGACGGTCTGGCTCATCACGATCGGGTCACCCTACCCGAGGGCTCGGGAGCGGCTCGGACGCCACCCCGCCACCCCGCTGCCCCATCGGCCGCACCGGTCCCATCCGGTTCGGGACTCAGCGGACGGAGAGCATCGCCTCGACGAGGCCGTCGATCAGCAGATCGACCTGCGCCTCGCTGTAGCCGCCGCGCTTCGGGCGGAAGGCGATCGAGCGCACCCGCTCGACCGGAACGTCGGACCCGTCCTCGAAGAACGACCGCGCCTCGCGCGCGAAACGGTCGACATCGGCGACCGAGTAGCCGATCCGGGAGAACCCGACCCTGGTGAAGCGCTTGCCGTCCTGCCGCTCGAGCCGACCGATGATCTCCTTGGCCAGCTGCCGGGTCCCCGCGTAGAACGCCCGCTCCCCTCCGGTGCGCACCGCCGCATCGCGTTCCCGGACCGCGAAGGCGTCTTCGAGCCGCTCGAGCGCGGCATCGACCGCAGGCGTCGCGTAGCCGCCACGCCGCATGGTGAAGCCGGTCTGCCGGATATCGGTGGAGCGGAGCGCTCCACCGGAGCGGTCGAACTCCGACCTGGCGACCGCGATGAAGCGGTCGACCTCCTGCGGGTCGTAGCCGAGGCGGCGGTTGCGCTCACGCGGGAAGGTCGACGGCATGGCGGTCATGATGCACTCAGGCGGTCGCGAAGTAGAGCAGCAGCGCCGCTGCGGCCGAAGGAAGGATCGAATCGAGGCGGTCGAGGATGCCGCCGTGGCCCGGCAGCCACGAGGACATGTCCTTCACGCCGATGTCGCGCTTGATCATCGACTCCCCCAGGTCGCCGAGCGTGCCGGTCACGAGGATCACGGCGCCGAACACCGGGCCGAACCACAGCGGACGGTCCAGCACGAGCGGCGACAGCACCGAGCCGATCACGACGGTGGCGACCGCTGCGCCGGAGAACCCCTCCCAGGTCTTCTTCGGACTGATGCGCGGCGCCATCGGGTGCTTGCCGAACCGCAGACCGGTCGTGTACGCGAAGACGTCGCTCACCACGACCACGACGATGAACGACAGCGTCCACCACTGCCCTCGGTCCTGCGCGAGCAGCACCACCGCAGAGCTGCCGAGCCCGGTGAGGTACAGCTGCACGAACGCGGTCACGAGCACGTCTCGCCCGAGCGTCCTCGCCGGCACCGCGCGACCGAGCTGCTCCACGAGCCGCCAGAGCACGGCGACGACGACGGCGAACACGATCGCGGCGAGCCAGCCGCCGGGGATCAGCGGGGTCGGCAGGTCGTGGAACGTCGCCGCCTGATCGGGTGCAGGCAGCACCGAGACGTAGGCGACGGGGACCGCCAGCACACCGGCGACCGCGGCACCCACCCTCGGCACGCGGATCCCGGCGTGACGGACGGCGACCGCGAGCTCGGAGGTGCCGAAGCCGACCATCGCCATCGCCAGGATCACGAACAGCGGCTTCCAGATGACCAGGCTGAGGATCACCAGGGCGCCGAGCACGACGCCGAGCCCGATCGCGCCGACCAGGTTCCGACCCGTCCTCGCGGTCAGGCGGGCGTTGGCCTCACCGAACTGGGCCCGCGTGCTTCTGACCTGGTCGCGGATGTCCCCGCGAGTCGCGCGGATCTGCTCCTGCAGCTCGGCGGTGTTCCGCGGCCGCCGCGGGCGCTCCGGCCCGGGTCCGCCGTCGGCCATCCGTCAGACCTCGAGCAGTTCGGCCTCTTTGCGCTTCAACGCCTCGTCGATCTGGTCGACGTGGCGCTTCGTCAGCGCCTCCAGCTCCTTCTCGCCACGCGCGATCTCGTCGTCGCTCACCTCACCGGTGAGCGCATCGAGATCGTCCTTCGCGGTGCGGCGGACGTTCCTGACCGAGACCTTCGCGTGCTCGCCCTTGTCGCGGACGACCTTCACGAACTCCTTGCGGCGGTCCTGGGTCAGCTCGGGGATGACGACGCGGATGATCGTGCCGTCGTTCGAGGGCGACCCGCCGAGGTTCGGCGCCGTCGCGATGGCCCGCTCGATGTCCTTGAGCGCGGTCTTGTCGTACGGGGTGATGATCAGCATGCGCGCCTCGGGCGCCTGCACGCTGGCGATCTGGCCGAGCGGCGTCGCCGACCCGTAGTAGTCGACGGGGATGCGCTGGTACAGCGCCGGGTTCGCGCGGCCGGTGCGGACGGTGTTGAAGTCGTCCTTCGCCACATCGACCGCCTTGGTCATGCGGTCGCCCGCCTCCTGCAGCACGTCGGCGATCACCGGCGACCCCTCTCGTTGAACGAAACCACGCTCTGGAAAACCCCGCAGATCCTATCGACGTCAGGCTGAGACGACCGTGCCCACGTCTGCGCCGCGGATCGCCGCGCCGATCGAGTCGACGCCCTCGATGCCGAACACCCGCATCGCCATGCCGTTGTCCATGCAGAGGCTGAACGCGGTCGAGTCGACGACCTTGAGCCCCTCGCGCAGCGCCTCCGCGTACGTGACGGAGTCGAGCTTCACGGCCGTCGGATCCGTCCGCGGGTCGGCGGAGTAGACGCCGTCGACCCCGTTCTTGGCGACCAGGACCTCGTCGGCGTGGATCTCGAGCGCCCGTTGCGCGGCGACCGTGTCGGTGGAGAAGTACGGCAGCCCGGCGCCGGCGCCGAAGATCACGATGCGACCTTTCTCGAGGTGCCGGATCGCGCGCCGCGGGATGTACGGCTCGGCGACCTGCGTCATCGAGATCGCGGACTGCACCCGCGTCTGCACACCGGCCTGCTCGAGGAAGTCCTGCAGCGCGAGCGCGTTCATGACCGTGCCGAGCATGCCCATGTAGTCGGCCCTGGTGCGGTCCATGCCGGCCTGGCTCAGCTCCGCCCCGCGGAAGAAGTTCCCGCCGCCGACGACGACGGCGATCTGCACCTCCTGCGACGCGAGCGCGATCTGCGCGGCGATCGACCGCACGATCTCGGGGGCGACACCGAACGTGCCGCCTCCGAGCGCCTCACCCGACAGCTTCAAGACGACACGACGCATCCGGACCCCCTTCGGCCGTCGACGAGGCTACCGGAACCCGCATTTCGTGTTTCAGGAGTTCCGGCGGCCGGAGCGCTGCCAGAACTCCTGAAACACGAAGGGTGCGCGGAGTGGTTAGGCGCCGACCTTGATGCGGGCGAAGCCGGTCACCTCGAGGCCCGCGTCCTTCAGCACCTTGCCGGTCGCGACCTTGCTGTCACGGGCGTAGGGCTGGTCGACGAGCACGACCTCCTTGAAGAAGCCGGTCAGCTTCCCCTCCACGATCTTGGGCAGCGCCGCCTCGGGCTTGCCCTCGTTGCGGGTCGTCTCGGTGAGGACCGAGCGCTCGTGCTCGACGGTCTCGGCCGGCACGTCCTCGCGCGTCGCGTACTTCGGGTCGTAGACCGCGATGTGCTGCGCGACGGACCGCGCCGTCTCGGCGTCGGTGCCGGCGTAGCCGAGCACCACACCGACCTGCGGCGGCAGATCCTTGCTGGTCTTGTGGAGGTAGATGGCGAAGTCGTCACCCGTGACCTGGGAGACCTGGCGCAGCTCGATCTTCTCGCCGAGCAGGGCGGCCTCGCTGTCGATGTAGGCGCCGACGGTCGTGCCGTTCAGCGGCGCGGCGGTGCCGGAGGCGATGTCGGTCGCACCCGCGGCGGCGACCGCAGCGAGCACCTCCGACGCCAGGGCGAGGAACCGCTCGTTCTTCGCGACGAAGTCGGTCTCGCTGGCGAGCTCGATCAGGGTCGCGACGCCGTTCTGGGCGGTGCCGGTCACGAGGCCGGCGGTCGTCGCGCGACCGGAGCGCTTCTCGACGCCCTTCAGTCCCTTGACCCGCAGGATCTCGATGGCCTTCTCGATGTCGCCACCCGCCTCGACGAGGGCGTTCTTGCTGTCCAGCATGCCCGCACCGAGGCGGTCACGCAGGGTCTTCACGTCAGCGGCGCTGAATGCGGCCATCACTGACTCCTTCCATGTCGTTCAGTGGGAACGGCCGTCGGCCGCCCGACGCTGCGAGGTCTCGCTGCTCGGACGGCCGCCGGCCGGGGTGGAACGGGTTCTCAGACGGAGGGCTCGGGGTCCTCGGTCGCTGCCGGGTCGGTGACCTTCTTGGGGCGGCGCTGCGCGGGGGTCGCCTTCGCGAGCTCCTCGGCCTCGACCTGCTCCTCGGTCTCCGGCGCGTGCTCGGGGACGAGACCGTCGACCGCCTCGGCGGTCAGATCGGCGTCAGCCTGGGCATCCGCGTCGTTCTCCTCGACCGGCTCGGAAGCGGTCTCGGGGGCCGCAGCGGCCTCGGTCGAGTCCGCCTGCTCCGCGACGACCGTGTCGATCCGGTCCTGGGTGTCCTCGGTGGCTCCGGTGACCCGGTCGTCGACCTGCTCGACCTGGAGCGACGGGCTCGCCGACGCACTCGGCTCGGCGCTGTCCGACGCCTGCAGCAGCTCCTGCTCCCAGGCGGCCAGCGGCTCGGCGTCGGCCTGGGTGGTGCCCTGGTGGCGCTGGATCAGGCCCTCGGCCGCCGCGTCGGCGATGATGCGCGTCAGCAGCGCGACGGAGCGGATCGCGTCGTCGTTGCCGGGGATCGGGTAGGCGATCTCGTCGGGGTCGGCGTTCGTGTCGAGGATGCCGATCACGGGGATGCCGAGCTTCTTCGCCTCGTTCACCGCGAGGTGCTCGCGCTTGCTGTCGATGACCCAGATCGCGCTCGGGGTCTTCGCGAGGTTGCGGATGCCGCCCAGCGTCTTCTCGAGCTTGTCGCGCTCGCGACGCTGGATCAGCAGCTCCTTCTTCGTGTAGCCGCGGGTCGTGTCGTCGAAGTCGACGAGGTCGAGCTCCTTCAGGCGGTTCAGGCGCTTGTGCACGGTCTGGAAGTTCGTGAGCAGACCGCCGAGCCAGCGCTGGTTCACGTACGGCTGGCCGACGCGCGTCGCCTGCTCGGCGATCGCCTCCTGGGCCTGCTTCTTCGTGCCGACGAACAGCACGGTGCCGCCGCGGGCGACCGTCTCCTTGACGAAGTCGTACGCCTTATCGATGTACGACAGCGACTGCTGCAGGTCGATGATGTGGATGCCCGAGCGCTCGGTCAGGATGAAGCGCCTGACCTTCGGGTTCCAGCGCCTCGTCTGGTGCCCGAAGTGGACGCCGCTGTCGAGCAGCTGGCGGATGGTGACGACGGCCACTGCCGCATCTCCTTCTCTGCGCTCCGGATGGAGCACGGTTCTCGGTTGTCCGCCGGACGTGCGGGTGCGCGGTCCGGCCCTGGCGCCCTGCGGACCGGCCGCCCTCCTGCGCTGACGAGCTCAGGAGGGACCGATGGCCGGTGCTGCGCATGATGGGCGCGCGAAGTCACCTCGCGTGCGAGATGCGGCCAGCAGCCTACCAGCCCGCTGCGGGCCTTCCGATCCCCGGGTCCCTCGGATCCGCTCCTCCACAGGGCAGGAGGGGGTCGGACGCGTGCCCGGTGGTCAGGATGGGTGGATGCTCCGGGTCGCTGCGCTGCTCGCCGTCGTCGTCGTGGGTGGCTCGCCCGCGTGGGCCTGGC
>NZ_CAXTHO010000018.1:26177-35709 GCF_964244015.1 uncultured Amnibacterium sp.
CGGCCTTCTTCCTTTCGGTGATCTCCATGGTCGTGGTCGCCACGCCGTCGCCGAGCTTGACGACGGACTGGTAGAACCAGCCGTCGAACTGCTCGCCCGCGTGGGCCTGGCCGGTCGCCTCGCACGGGGTCGTGCGCGGGTTCGAGGCGCCGGCGACCGAGTACACCGCCGGGCATCGGGGCATCGACGTGCAGGCAGCGGTCGGCTCCCCCGTGCTGGCGGTCGACGACGGCGTGGTGGCGTTCGCCGGCACGGTCGTCGATCGCGGCGTCGTCGCCATCGATCATCGCGGCGTGCGGTCGAGCGTCGAACCGGTCGAGCCGGCGGTGCAGCAGGGCGAGGCGGTGCACCGCGGCGAGGTGATCGGGCACGTCTCGACCGGCGGATCGCACGCCGCGGGCGTCCTGCATCTCGGCGCCAGGGTCCGGACCGGCGACGGCTGGGTGTACGTGTCGCCGCTGCTCTTCCTGGGCGGCGCGACGCGCGCGGTGCTGCTGCCCGAGTCCGCCTGGTGACCCCTCAGCTGCGCGGATGGGCCAGCTTGTAGCTCTCCGCGAGCCGCTCCATCGACACGTGCGTGTAGATCTGCGTCGTGCCGAGGCTCGCGTGGCCGAGCATCGCCTGCACCGCGCGGAGGTCGGCGCCGCCGTCGAGCAGGTGCGTCGCCGCGGAGTGCCGGAACGCGTGCGGGCCGGAGGGACCGGATCCCGGCACGGCCTCGAGCAGCCGGGAGGTGAGGCGGTGCACGCTGCGCGGGCCGAGCCGCCCGCCCCGGTCGCCCAGGAAGAGGGCAGCGCCCGCCGCGCCCCCGCCACGCTCCGCCAGCACAGGCCGGCCGCGCTCCCGGTACGCGGTGATCGCCCGCGACGCCGGCACGCCGAACGGGACGACGCGGTCCTTCGCGCCCTTGCCGGTGACGCGGACGGTGAGCGAGGAGAGGTCGACGTCGTCGACGTCGACCCCGCACGCCTCCGAGACGCGCAGCGCGGAGCCGTAGATCAGCTCGATCAGCGCGAGATCCCGCAGGCCCGACGGATCGCCCTCGGCCGCGCGCGCCTCCAGGCCGGCGAAGAGCTCGGTGACCTGGTCGTCGCCGATGACGCGCGGCAGCCGGCCCTGCGCCTTCGGCGCGCGCAGCCGGGCGCCCGGGTCCGTGGGCAGCCGCTCGGTCCGGTGCAGCCAGCCGGTCAGGCTCCGCGCCGCAGCCGCGCGCCGGGCGATCGTCGCGCGAGCGAGCTTCCTCTCCGTCGCCTCCCAGAGCCAGTCGCGCAGGAGTTCGAGGTCGAGACCCCCGACCTCCTCGACCTGCCGGGTGGCGGCGAATCGGACGAGATCGGCGAGGTCCGCACCGTAGGCCGCGATGGTGTGCGGCGAGTACGCGCGCTCCCGCGCGAGATGGTCGCGGTGCGCCGCCGTCGCCTCCGTCAGCCGCATCGCCCCAGGGTGCGCCCTCGAATCGACCGCGGTGGCGCGACCCTCCGGCCACCGCTCAGGCGTCAGTGCGGGGCGTCGACGCCCATGGTCGCGAAGGCCTCCTCCGGCGTGCTGTCCAGCACGTGGTGCGGGTCGGCGGGCAGCGGCGAGTAGCCCACCCGGCCGTCGTCGTAGAGGGAGAGGATGCCCGCAGCGCGCCCGCCGTCGACAGCGATCACGCCGCCGCCCGGCTTCGTGAGGCGGATCGTGTAGGCGGTGGCCGGGGCGACGTGCACCGGGACGCCCGCGAACGACGAGCTGGTCGCGTAGTGCAGGTGGCCGCCGAGGATCGCCCGCACGTCCGTGCCCTCGATCGCCGCAGCCAGCACGTCCTGGCCTGTGAGGTGCAGGCGGGCCATCGCCGTGACCTCGACCGGGACCGGCGGGTGATGCAGCGCGAGGACCGTGCCGAACTCGGCGGGCTCGGCGAGGACCGTCCGCAGCCATTCGGCCTGGGCCGCATCGACGCCGCCCTCGACGTGGCCCGGGATGGAGGTGTCGAGCGAGACGATCCGCAGGCCGCGCACCTCCAGCACGCGGTCGAGCGGCTCGTCGGTCGCGGGTTCGCCGAGCAGCGCCTCCGCCATCGCCGGGCGGACGTCGTGGTTGCCGACCGCCCAGACGACCGGCCATCCGGTGCGCTGCGTGGTCTCGCGGGTGACGGTCGATGCCGCGAGGTACGCCTGCGGCGCACCCTGATCCGCGACGTCGCCCGTGTGCACGAGCGCGTCGATCGGGATCCCGCTCCCCTCCAGCGCGGCGAGCGCGGCCGAGTAGGTCGCGGCGACGTGCACGGACCCGTGCATGAGGCCGGACTCGGTGAAGTGGCTGTCGCTGACGTGGGCCACGCGGTGGGTGGCGATCGGCTCCCTGGTCACCTCTGGACGGTACCGAACGCCGCTGACGGTGCCCATCGCGCTATGCGCTCGACCACCCACCCGCCCCCTCCACGGCCGCTCCCGTGAGCGAGAGCATGCCGAGCGCGGCCGACGTGTCCGCGATGCTGAGGCCCGCCCTCGCTGCGAGGTCGAGCACGGTCCTGGGCCGCCTCCCCAGCACCTCCACGAGGCGCGCCTCGTTCGGATCCTCCGGGGCGGACAGGCGCTCGAAGCCGTCGAGCTGCACCGCGTCGTCCGGCTCGCTCGCCAGCTCGGCCATCTCCGCCGCGCTGCGCACGAGCACCGCAGCGAAGTCGCGGATCAGCACGTGGGTGCCGACGGAGGTCGCCGAGTAGACGGACCCGGGCACCGCACCCAGCGGTCGGCCCAGCTGCGCCGCGTGCGCCGCCGTGTTCATCGCACCCGACCGTGCCCCCGCCTCCACCACCACGGTCGCCCGCGACATGGCGGCGATGAGCCTGTTCCGCTTCAGGAAGCGTTCCCGCATCGGTCGCGCGCCGCACGGCATCTCCGACAGCACGACGCCCTCGCGCGCGATCCGGTGCAGCAGGTCCGCGTGCTGGGCGGGGTAGAAACGGTCGAGACCGCCCGCTAGCACGGCGACCGTGGTCCCGCTGCTGGCCAGTGCACCGCGATGCGCGACGCCGTCGATGCCCATCGCGGCGCCGGAGACGATCACGAAGCCGCGGTCCGCGAGCCCGCAGGAGGCGTCCGTCGCCACCCGATCGCCGTAGGCCGTCGACGATCGGGAGCCGACGATCGCGATCGACCGGGTGAGCGGCGGGAGGAACCCGGTCGGCGCGAGCGCCCAGAGCGCGAGCGGCGCGTGGGCGCCGAGATCCGCGAGGCCGATCGGCCAGTCGACGTCGCCCGGCACCAGCAGCCGGGCGCCGACCTGCAGGGCGTTGCGGAACGCGCGCGCGAACCCGGCCTCGTCGAACCGGGGCGACCAGCGGTCGAAGGCCTTCCTGAGCTCCGGGTTCCGGGACGGCGGCGCGTTCCTCCGCAGCGCGTCGAGCGCGTCGGCGGCGCCGAGGGTGCCGACGAGCGCACCGGCGACACCGTCGCCCGGTTCGACGAGCGTCGTCCAGGCGCCCGCTGCGAGAACGGCGCCCGGATCCGGGTCGGGAGGGCCGGGGCGGACCGCGAGCAGGAGGTCCTCGAGCGAATCGATGCCGTTCATGCGTCCGGGCTCCGCAGCGTGAGCGCCCGGCCGATCTCCGCCCGGCCGGGGCGGTCGATGCCGGCCAGGTCGGCGAGCGTCCAGGCGAGCCGGAGCACCTTGTCGTGACCGCGGAGCGTCACCACCTTGCGCTCGAGCGCCGCCTCGAGCGGCAGCCGCGCGCCGTCCGCGGGTTCGCGATCGGGATGCCGCAGCCAGCCGCCGGGAACCTGCGCGTTGATCCTCCACGGCGTCCCGCTCAGCCGGTGGGCCGCGCGGTCCCGCGCTGCCAGTACCCGCTCCCGCGCGACGGCGGTGCTGACCCGCGACAGGTCGTCCGCCAGCCGCAGCTGCGCCGCCGTCACCCGATCGACCCGCAGCCGGATGTCGATGCGATCGAGGAGCGGCCCGGACAGCCGGTCGAGGTACCGCTTGCGGGCCGCAGGCGCGCAGCTGCAGACACCGTCGGTCGTGCCCCACTGGCCGCACGGGCACGGGTTCGCGGCGAGCACCAGCTGGAACCGGGCGGGGAAGTCGGCATGCGCCGCAGCGCGATGCACCGACACCATCCCGGACTCGAGCGGCTGCCGCAGGGAGTCGAGCACTGCGGCGGAGAACTGCGGAGCCTCGTCGAGGAACAGCACGCCACCGGAGGCGCGGGTGACGGCGCCCGGCCGGATGCGCCCGCTGCCGCCGCCGATGATCGCGGCCTCGCTCGCGGAGTGGTGCGGCGCCTGCCACGGCGGTCGCGATCGCAGCCGATCGATGCCCTGGCCGGCGAGGGACGCGATGCAGGTCGCGTCGAGCGCGGCGTCGCCGATCAGATCCGGGAGCAGGGCGGGCATCCGCGTCGCGAGCATCGTCTTGCCTGCACCCGGCGGCCCGAGCATCAGGAGGTGGTGCCCGCCGGCCGCCGCGATGATCATCGCCTCGATGGCCTCGGCGTTGCCGACGACGTCGGCGAGATCCGTCCGTGCGGGATGCTCGCGCAGCACCGGAGGTCCGGGCACCGGCTCGACGTCGATCGGATCGAGGTCCGCGCCCTGGCGGATCGCGAGCGCTCTGAGGCTCGGCACCGCGATCACCTCGATGCCGTCGACGAGCGACGCCTCCGCCTCGCTCGCCGACGGCACGACGATCCGCGACCTGCCCGCCCGCCGGGCCGCGCGGACCGCGGGCAGCACGCCGGGCACCGGGCGGAGCCGGCCGTCGAGGCCGAGCTCGCCCACGTAGACGGTGTCGCCGACGGTCTCCCGCTCGATCACCCCGGTCGTGCCGAGCACCGCGACCGCGATGCCGAGATCGAAGCCCGACCCGTGCTTCGGCACCGCCGCCGGGGAGAGGTTCACCGTCAGATGCCGCGACGGCATCTCGAATCCGGAGTGCTCGACCGCGCTTCTGACCCGCGCCTGCGCCTCCCGCAGCGCCGTGTCCGGCATGCCGACGAGCCGCAGCCCCGGGGTCTGATTCGTCAGCGCGGCCTCGATCTCGACGATGCGACCGGTGAGCCCCTCGAGCGCGATCGCGGCCGCCCTGGCGGTCGAGGCCGGCGCCGACGGGGCGACCGCCGACACCGCGGTGCTCATGCCGCAGCCCTGAGGTGGTCGAAGGTCGGCCCCTCGCGGCGCGGCATCAGCACCCCGATGAGATCGATCCTCGTCCCCTGCGACCGCACCCCGCGATGCGCGCGACGCCAGGCGCCGGCCAGCACGCAGAGCCGCGTGAGCTTCGGCGCGTCGACCCCCTCCAGCGGATCGCCGTACCGGCGGCTGCTCCTGGTCTTCACCTCGACGATCACGAGCTCACGCCCGTCCATCGCGACGATGTCGATCTCGCCCGACGCGCACCGCCAGTTGCGATCCACGATCTGCCATCCGAGCGCGGTCAGGTATGCCGCCGCCTCGTCCTCACCCCGTCGACCGAGGTCGTCCTTGTCCGCCATGGGTCCGACGATGTCGGGCTTCGCGACGGCGGTGACCGCGGAAGGCGCCCAGCACCGAGAACGGGCCGAATCGGACCTGTGGAGGAGAGGATCGCGCCGTCCCGAGCCGCGGAGGAGGACCGCGAAGCGCAAGTCCGCTGATTGCGCCGATTCACCTGCTACCGGGGCCATCCGCTGCTGAACCGGCGGTGCGCTCCGTCGAATGAGCAGCGGTGGGCCCCGCTAGCGCGAGCCTCGTTGACGAGTTCTACTCGTCGAGCGCCAGGCAGCATCGATGGTCGATGGCGCCCGACGAGCGCCGCTGGCGCGTCACTCGTCGAGCGCCAGCTCCTGGGGCAGTTCGAGCTCCTTCGCCGACAGCTCCTCCACGTTGACGTCCTTGAACGTCAGCACCCGCACGCTCTTCACGAAGCGGTCGGCGCGGTAGACGTCCCACACCCACACGTCGTGCATCTGCAGCTCGAAGTAGAAGTCGTGCTCCGTGTCCCTGCGGGTCAGCTCCACGTCGTTCGCCAGGTAGAAGCGCCGTTCCGTCTCGACGACGTACTTGAACTGGCTCACCACATCCCGGTACTCGCGGTAGAGCTGGAGCTCGACCTCGCGGTCGTAGTCCTCGATCTCGTCATCGTCCATCGTCGGACGATCCTACGTTTCGTCCGCGGACACCGCGACGACGGAAGGGAGGGCGTGCAGCCAGGTGTGCCGATGCCAGTCGCAGGGGCCGTGCGCGTCGATCGCCGCGTAGTGGTGACGGGACGCGTACCCCTTGTTGCTGAGCCAGCCGTAGACCGGGTGGTCGTCGTGCCGCTCGATCATCAGGTCGTCGCGGTGCACCTTCGCGACGACGGAGGCGGCGGACACCGAGGCGCAGTCGCGGTCGGCCTTGATCCGCGTGACGACCTGCGGCAGCACCGGCAGCCCGGCGGCGATCAGCCCGGGCGTGAGCCAGTCCCAGTTACCGTCGAGCAGCACGACCGCGCCGCTCAGCCCGACACCGAGCGCGACCAGGCCGCCGATCGCGCGCGCGCCCGCGGTCCCGAGGCATCTAGAGATGCCGACGCCGTCGATCTCGTCGTTCCCGGCGAGGCCGACCGCGGAAGCGGCGGCCCAGTCGCGGACGCGCGGGGCGAGCGCGACGCGGTCCGCCTCCGGCAGCAGCTTCGAATCCCGCAGCCCGGTCGGGATGCGCTTCCGCCCGGGGTCGAGCACGGCGACGCCGACACCGACGGGACCGGCGATCGCGCCGCGGCCGACCTCGTCGCACCCGATGACCACGGACGCACCGGAGGCGAGCAGCGCACGCTCGACCGAGAGGCCGGGAGGGCGGCCCGCGCTGGACCTCAGGACGCCGCCCGCCGTCATCCGGACGCCGACCCGACGCCGCCGAACGTCGACGGGTAGTCGGACAGCCAGCTCCAGTGCGAGACGGGCCAGGAGATGACGAAGGCACGGCCGACGACGTCGGAGATCGGGACGTAGCCCTTGGAGGGCGTCGCGGTCTGGAAGCGCGAGTCGTCGGAGTTGGGGCGGTTGTCCCCCATCACCCAGAGCCTCCCCGCGGGGACGACGGTGTCGAAGGCGATGCCCGAGACGGCGCGGCTGCCCGGCTGCAGCACGGCGTACGGTTCGGCGAGTGGGCTGCCGTTGACGGTCATCTGACCGAGCGCGTTGCAGCAGACCACGTGATCGCCGGGGAGACCGATCACCCGTTTGACCAGGTGGTTGTTCGCGTCCTGCGCGGACAGCCCGACGAGCGACAGGACCCAGTCACCCGCAGCGGTCACGGGGTTGGTCGGCGCCGCGACCGGCTGATCGCCGCGCAGCCAGCCGCCGGGATCGGTGAACACCACGACGTCGCCGCGCTGCAGTGGGATGAGTCCGGGCACCAGCTCGTTGACGAGGATGCGGTCGCCGACCTGCAGCGTGTCCTGCATCGACTCGGACGGGATGAAGAACGACCGGATCAGAAACGTCTTGATCAGGAACGAGGCGAGGACCGCGACGACCACGATGACGACGAGGTCGCGGAGGAACCCTGCCGCGCCACGGCCGTGCCGCCCTCCGGACCGCTCAGGAGCGCTCGTCGGGGGGCTCTGCACCATGTCGAGCACGACCTCCCCGCACCGGGCACAGCCGACCCGCGCCGGCTCCCCAGTGTACGGGGCGGGTCGAGCGCGGGGCTCAGGCCTCGCGCTTCTCCTTGATCTTCGCCTTCTTGCCGCGCAGCTCGCGCAGGTAGTAGAGCTTCGCGCGGCGCACGTCACCACGGGTCACGACCTCGATGTGGTCGATCACCGGGGAGTGCACCGGGAAGGTGCGCTCGACGCCGACCTGGAAGCTGACCTTGCGGACCGTGAAGGTCTCCCGCACACCGGCACCGGAGCGGCGGATGACCGCGCCCTGGAAGACCTGCACACGGCTGCGCGTGCCCTCGACGATGTTCACGTGCACGCGCACGGTGTCACCGGGGCGGAAGGCCGGGATGTCGGAACGGATGCTGGCGGCGTCGACCGCGTCGAGCAACTGGCTCATGAGGGCACTACTCCCTGGGCACGCCGCCGGTCGGCCCGATTCGGGGCGCTGCGTTCAGCGCCGGGCGAGACGGTGCCGCGGACTGAAGAAGGTCCCCCAGCGGCAGGAACGGCCGCGGCACAGTCCGTCATTCTGGCACAGAGTCGTGCCGCACTCGTCCCCTCAGCGCGTCGACGGCCTGATGACGACGTACTCGCCGGCGTCGATGGGCGGCCGCCGGTCCGCCGGCTGGGGCGGACCGAAGGGCTGCTGCAGGCGTGAACGGACGTCGCGCGCGAGCAGCCGGCCGCCGACCCAGAAGCCGCCGATGGCCGCCGCCGCCGCGAGCAGTCCGAACCACGCGGACGCGGCGCCGAAGAAGCCGAGGCCGATCACACCGACCTGGAACGCGGTGAGGACGGCGACCGCGGGCAGGTCGAGCGCCCGCTCCCTGCGGATGCGGGCGCGAGCGGAGAAGAGGATCGCGAGCGCGAGCTCCACGACGAGCACGACGGGGACCAGCAGGACCACGCTCAGGAAGCCGCCGACGGACGCGCCCCAGATCGCGTACCCGAGCAGGAGCCAGAGCGGCAGAACGGCCGCAGCCGCGAACTGCCAGGCGAAAAGAGCCCGACGAAATGCCATGGGGGAATCGTAGGCACGCCCGTCGGGACACGGTGCTGCTGTTCGCCCGTGGCAGAGGGAGCGCTCAGCGTCCCCTCTGCCACGGGCGCGCCGTCCCGCCCGGTTAGGGTCGTACGGGCTGTGGAGGAGGAACCGTGATCGAGTTGCGCACGCCGGCAGAGATCGAGGCGATGCGCCCGGCCGGCCGCTTCGTCGCCTCCGTGCTCGAGCGGCTCGAATCCGAGGTCGCCGTCGGGATGAACCTGCTCGAGCTCGACCGGATCGCGCACGCGATGATCCGGGAGCGCGGGGCGGAGAGCTGCTACATCGACTACCACCCGTCGTTCGGTGCGATGCCGTTCGGCAAGACGCTGTGCACCTCGGTGAACGACGCGGTGCTGCACGGCCTCCCCTTCGACTACGCGCTGCAGGACGGCGACATGGTCAGCCTCGACTTCGCGGCGAGCGTCGACGGCTGGGTCGCCGACAGCGCACTGACCGTGATCGTCGGCACACCCCGCGCGGCCGACGAACGACTCATCGCCACCACGCGCACCGCCCTCGACGCGGCGATCCAGCACGCGCGCTCCGGCATGAAGCTCGGCGACGTCTCGGCCGCGATCGGCGACGTCTGCCGGGCGGCCGGGTACAGCGTGAACCTCGAGTTCGGCGGCCACGGCGTCGGTCGCACGATGCACGGCGACCCCCATGTGCCGAACGACGGCCGCCCGCACCGCGGCCTCAAGCTGCGCCCCGGCCTGATCATCGCGATCGAGCCCTGGCTGCTGGAGACGACGGACCGGATCTTCACCGACCCCGACGGCTGGACGCTGCGGAGTCAGGACGGCTCCCGCGGCGCCCACAGCGAGCACACGGTCGCGGTCACCGACGGCGACCCGGTCGTCCTGACCCAACGCGGCT
>NZ_CAXTHO010000019.1:0-35358 GCF_964244015.1 uncultured Amnibacterium sp.
GGTTCGGCGACGGTCGTGAACATGTCGGCCTCCTGCCACTCGATCACCGCGACTCTCCATCCTGGTGGGATGTGGACCTCGCCGCGGCAGCCCTCCAGCCTATGGAACGCGAAGCCTCCGCACAACAGTCCTCCATGAATCGAGTGGTTTCGAGGCTCGCTTCGCTCGCACCTCGACCAGCGGGATCGGCCCGTGTTCCCTTGGTTGAGCCGGGCGCTCCGCGCCCGTGTCGAAACCATTCGGACCCGGACGGCCCTGGGGCGCACCTCGACAGCGGGCCGGGCTGTGCATTCAGTGGAAGAAATGCCTCTCGCCGGTGAAGTACATCGTCACTCCGGCCGCCTCTGCGGCGGCGACGACCTCGGGGTCGCGGACGGAGCCTCCCGGCTGCACGACCGCCGTCACGCCGGCCTCGAGCAGCACCTCCACCCCGTCGGCGAACGGGAAGAACGCGTCCGAGGCGGCCACCGCGCCGGCCGCGCGGTCGCCCGCGCGGGCGACCGCGAGGTGGCACGAGTCGACCCGGTTGACCTGTCCCATGCCGATGCCGACGGAGGCCCCTCCTGAGGCGAGCAGGATCGCGTTCGACTTCACGGACCGGATCGCGCGCCAGGCGAACGCGAGATCCGCGAGCGTCTGCTGGTCGGCGGCGGGGCCGGCCGCGAGGCGCCAGGTGGCGGTGTCGACCTCCGAGTAGCGGTCCGGCTCCTGCACCAGGACCCCGCCCGACACCTGCTTGAACTCGCGCTGGGGGCGGACGAAGCCCTCCGGCAGCGTGAGGATTCGCAGGCTCTTGCGCTGCTTCAGCACGGTGATCGCCTCGGGCTCGTAGCCCGGCGCGACGATCACCTCCGTGAAGATGCCGGCGACGGCCTCCGCCATGCCGAGGGTGACGGTGCGGTTCGCCGCGATCACGCCGCCGAACGCCGAGACCGGGTCGCAGTCGTTCGCGAGCCTGTGCGCCGCCGCGATCGGGTCGACCGCACGCGCGGGCGCGACGGCGATCCCGCACGGGTTCGCGTGCTTCATCACGGCGACGGCGGGCTCGTCGAAGTCGAGCGTCGCGCGGATCGCCGCATCCGCGTCGACCATGTTGTTGTAGCTGAGCTCCTTGCCGTGCAGCTGCGTCGCCTGCGCCAGACCGTGCCCGCTCGGGTCGCGCCAGAGCGCGGCCGACTGGTGGCTGTTCTCGCCGTACCGCAGGGGCGTCTCGACGAAGCGGTAGGTGCCCGAGCGGACGGAGGCGTCCGGGCCGTCCGTGAACCAGTCGGCGATCGCTCGGTCGTACGCGGCGATGCGCTCGAACGCCGTTGCGGCGAGCTCGCGGCGCAGCGCGAGCGTCGTGCCACCCGCCGCGACGGCCTCCAGCACGACGGGGTACGCCTCCGGACCCGTGACGACGGCGACGTTCGCGAAGTTCTTGGCCGCCGCGCGCACCATCGCGGGCCCGCCGATGTCGATCTGCTCGACGACGGCCTCGTCCCCGGCTCCTGCGGCGACGGTCTGCTCGAACGGGTAGAGGCTCGACACGACGAGCTCGAACGGCTCGATGCCGAGCGAGGTCAGCTCGGCCGCGTGCTGCTCTCGCCGCAGATCCGCGAGCAGGCCGCCGTGCACCGCGGGATGGAGGGTCTTGACTCGGCCGTCGAGCGACTCCGGGAAGCCGGTGAGCTCGGCGACCTCGGTGACGGTCAGGCCCGCATCGCGGAGCACCGAGGCGGTCGATCCGGTCGACACCAGCTCGACACCGGCCGCGGCGAGCAGCGAGCCGAGCTCGACGAGCCCGCGCTTGTCGCTCACCGAGAGCAGGGCGCGGCGCACGGGGACGACGTCGTCGCCTTCGACGACTCGGGCTTCGGTCATCGGGCGGCCTCCAGGTCGATCCGTCCCTCCGCGATCCGCTGGATCACGTCGGCGAGCAGGCGCCGTTCGACGGGTTTGATGCGCTCGTGCAGCGCACCCTCGGTGTCGCCGGGCAGCACGGCGATGCGCTCCCGAGCGAGGATCGGGCCGCTGTCGGTGCCGTGGTCGACGATGATCACGCTCGCGCCGGTCTCGGTCGCGCCTGCAGCGAGGGCATCGCGGACGGCATGCGCGCCGGGGAACTCGGGCAGGTAGGCGGGGTGCGTGTTCAGCAGCCCCGGGGTCAGCTCGTCGACGACGTGCGGCGGTAGGAGGCGCATCAGCCCGGACAGGATCACGAGGTCCGGCGACCACACCTGCACGGCCTCGACGATCGCGTCGCCCCACGCCTCCCGCGTCTCGTACTGCGTGAACGGCACCACGAACGACGACACCCCGAACTCGTCCGCGTGGACCAGGCCGTCGGCCTCGCGATCGGCGCCGACCGCGACCACGTGGGCCGGGAAGTCGGGGTCGTCGCACCGCGCGAGCAGCGCACGGAGGTTGCTGCCGCCGCCGGAGATCAGCACGACGAGCCGGAGCACGTGGCGAGCCTACTGGCGGGGGTCCGCGCCCTCCGACGGCGGGACGCGCGGCCGCACGACGGCGGCGCCGAGCATCGCGGGGATGCCGACCAGGGCGGCGGTGAGGCCTGCGGCGAGGAGCGCATCGGGTCCGACCGAGACGAACCGTCCTGGTCCGGCGGCGCCGGCGGAGGCCGCGACGAGCCCGCCGATCACCGCGCCTGCGACGAGCCCGCCGACGAGGCCGAGCGGTACGGCGTTCATGCCGCTGCCGCCGCGACGGACGAGGACGGCGGCGGCGAACCCCGCGAGCACCGGCACCACGAGGACTGCGGCTGCCCACGCGGGCGGATCGACCGGGACGGCACCGAGCACGGGGAGCGCCGGAAGCGGGCCGGCCTGGCCCGCGAACGGCCCGGTGACGGAACCGGTGCCGAGGCCGGTGCCCGCACCGACCAGCCACGCGGCGGCCCAGATCACGACGGTCGGCATGGCGAGGATCTGCAGGCAGGTCAGGACGAAGCCGCCCAGCACGCCCGCATCCAGCGACTCGTCGAGCACGACGACGTCGGCGAAGCGCGTGAGCAGCAGCGCGGTGAACGCGATGCCCGCTGCCGCGAGCAGCAGGAGCGCCGCCATCAGGCCGGCCCGCACGCCGGCGGGCACCGGCCGGACCCCGGGGCGCTCGGACCGCATGCCCACGAGCGAGGCGACGGTGACGACCCCCAGCGGGAGGACGATCGCCTGCCAGAGGCTCGGGGTCGCGGCGGCGGAGGTGCCGACGCGGAGGAGGACGACCGACGCGATGCCCGTCGCCACGAGCTGCGCGAGCCATGCCTCGATCGGGGACCCGGTCGCGACCGCTCGCCGGCCGGCCCGCACGGCGCCGAGCGCGGTGATCAGCGCCGGGCCGAGAGCGGCTGCGGTGACCGTGAACGGCGCACCCGCGACCGCGAAGCGCACATCGACGCCGTGCCCGATGAGCCAGACGTCCGCGGCGGCGGACACGGACGGCGTCCACGCCTCCGACGTCCCGAGCCCGGCCCACGCGAGGACCGCCAGCGACGCGAGCACCGCGAACGGCAGCGCGACGGTGAGCAGGCCGTCGACCGCGCCGACGACGAGGGCACCGACCCGGCGAGGAGGGGTCGGCTTCTCAGGGGCGGCGACGGGCGGGTCGTCGAGCAGGAAGGAGGTGATCCCTCGAGGCTACGAATCCCGGTCGCCTGTCGACGCAGGCGCCTCGGGGTGTCGGTGTTCACGGATCAGGGGATTCGGCGGCGCTTCGCGCCTGCCGAATCCCCTGATCCGTGAACACGACCAGTCAGGCGGTGAGGATGGCCCGGAGGAGGTCGGCGGTCTCGGAGGGGGTCTTGCCGACCTTGACGCCGGCGGCCTCGAGGGCCTCCTTCTTCGCCTGCGCGGTGCCGGCGGAGCCGGACACGATCGCGCCGGCGTGGCCCATCGTCTTGCCCTCCGGCGCGGTGAAGCCCGCGACGTACCCGACGACCGGCTTCGTGACGTTCGCCTTGATGAAGTCCGCCGCGCGCTCCTCGGCATCGCCGCCGATCTCGCCGATCATCACGATCGCCGTCGTCTCGGGGTCCGCCTCGAACGCCGCGAGCGCGTCGATGTGCGTCGTGCCGATGATCGGGTCGCCGCCGATGCCGATGGCGGTCGAGAACCCGAGGTCCCGCAGCTCGTACATCATCTGGTACGTCAGCGTGCCCGACTTCGACACGAGGCCGATCGGGCCCTTGCCGGTGATGTTCGCGGGCGTGATCCCGACGAGCGACTCCCCCGGCGTGATGATGCCGGGGCAGTTCGGCCCGATGATCCGCGTCTTCCCGCCGGTCGCCTTCGCGTGCGCCCACGCCTCCGCGGCGTCCTGCACCGGGATGCCCTCGGTGATCACGACGAGGAGCGGGATCTCGGCGTCGATCGCCTCGATGATCGCGTCCTTCGAGAAGGCGGGCGGCACGAACGCGATGGAGACGTCGGCGCCCGTCGCCTCGATCGCCTCCTTGACCGTGCCGAACACCGGCAGGGTGACGTCGCCATGCGTGACGGTGGTACCGGCCTTGCGGGCGTTGACGCCGCCGACGACCTGCGTGCCGGCCTTCAGCATCAGCGCGGTGTGCTTGGTGCCCTCGCCACCGGTGATGCCCTGGACGATGACCTTGGAGTCCTTGTTGAGGAAGATCGACATGGTGTCCCTCTTTACCTAGCAGCCAGCTCGGCGGCCTTGTCGGCGCCGTCGTCCATGGTCAGTGCGAGTGTGACGAGCGGATGCGCCGCCTCCGTCAGGATGCGCCGCCCCTCCTCCACGTTGTTGCCGTCGAGTCGCACGACGAGCGGCTTCGTCGCGGCGTCGCCCAGGATCTCGAGCGCCTGGACGATGCCGTTCGCGACCGCGTCGCAGGCGGTGATGCCGCCGAAGACGTTCACGAACACGCTCTTCACCTGCGGGTCGCCGAGGATCACGTCGAGCCCGGCCGCCATGACGGAGGCGGAGGCGCCGCCGCCGATGTCGAGGAAGTTCGCCGGCTTGACCCCGCCGTGCTGCTCGCCCGCGTACGCGACGACGTCGAGCGTCGACATCACGAGACCCGCGCCGTTGCCGATCACCCCGACTTCGCCGTCGAGCTTCACGTAGTTCAGGTCCGAGGCCTTCGCCTTCGCCTCCAGCGGATCGGCGGCGGCCTTGTCCTCGAGCTCCGCGTGCGCGGGGTGCCGGAAGTCCGCGTTCTCGTCCAGCGACACCTTGCCGTCGAGGGCCACGATGTCGCCGCCGCCCGTGAGCACCAGCGGGTTGACCTCGACGAGCGTCGCGTCCTCGCCCGTGTAGACCTCGTAGAGCTTCACGAACACCGGCGCGACCTTGTCGACCAGCTCGGCCGGGAAGCCGCCGGCCTTCGCGATCGCGGTCGCCTTCTCGAGCGTCACGCCCTCGCCGGGGTCGACCTCGATGCGTGCGAGGGCCTCGGGGCGGGAGGTCGCCAGCTCCTCGATCTCCATGCCGCCCTCGAAGCTGGCGAGGGAGAGGTAGGAGCGGTTCGCGCGGTCGAGCAGGACGGAGAAGTAGTACTCCTCCTTGATGTCCGCTCCGGCGGCGACCATCACGCGGTGCACGGTGTGCCCCTTGATGTCCATGCCGAGGATCGCCCTCGCCGCGGCCTCGGCGTCGTCGGCCGTCTTCGCGACCTTCACGCCGCCGGCCTTGCCGCGCCCGCCGACCTTCACCTGCGCCTTGACGACGGTGACGCCGCCCAGCTGCTCAGCCGCGGCCCGCGCCTCCTCCGGCGTATCCGCGACGATGCCGGCGAGCACCGGCACCCCGTACTGCTCGAACAGATCACGAGCCTGGTATTCGAAGAGGTCCATAGGACGTCGACGTCTCCTCACCGGTTGACAACCGGGCAACCCTAGCGGCCGCGTGCATCGCGGTCGTGGGGGTGCTCGTCCGAGCGACGTTGCTCCGTCGATGCCCGCAGGGATACGGTGCAGTGATGGTTGGGGAGCTCACGAGCGGCGAAGCGTCGACGTGGCGTCTCATCCAGCGCCTCTCCGATCTCGCGACGGGCGTCGTCGAGCACCAGATCCGCTCCGCCGCCGACCTGTCGTCCGCGGAGTTCGACGTGCTCCGCTGCCTCATCGATGCGCCCGACGCGCGGCTGCGGCAGAACGAGCTCGCCGCACTGCTCGGCTGGGACAAGAGCCGGCTCTCGCACCAGCTGACGCGGATGCAGCACCGTGGGCTGCTCGACCGGCAGAAGTCCGGCCGGGTGCACGCGGTCGCGGTGACACGGACCGGCGTGCAGAAGTTCGAGCTCGCGGACAACGCCCACGTCGCAGCGGTGCGATCCCTGCTGCGCGAGCACCTCTCGGTCGCGGAGCGGGAGGCGCTGGAGCGCACCGCCGCCGAGGTCCACCCTGCGGTGGTGGACCAGGCGACCCTGCCCCTCCGCCTCCGCGCCCGCACGGCCTGAACCCGGGGTAACGGCCTGAACCGGGGTAAGGGACCGGTGCTGCCGGAACGGACCCGGGCGTAGGACGCCGAAGCGAGCGTAGGCGGGAAACGGGCGATTCTGCCTACGGGCGCTTCGCCTTCCTCCACGCGGTACGGGTCGGGTGCACGACGCCCCCGTCCCGCTCACCTCCTTCCGCACCACGTCCTGGTGCGGGTCGTTCCACGGCCGCGTCGACCCGGCCGCGTGCCCCAGCGCCACCACGGCGTCCGCGAACGGGCGGAGGCGCACGGTCACAGCTTGATGATCGGCGCGACCTTCACGAGCAGCCGCTTGCGACCGGCGGTGTCGAACTGCACCTCCGCGATCCGCTTCGCCGCGGTACCCGTGATCGCCTGCACCCGGCCCTCGCCGAAGTCGTCGTGCTTCACCCGGTCGCCGATCGCGAGCTCGAGGTCGCCGTTGTCGCGGACCTTGCCGCTGACCCGGTTCGGCCACTCCGCTTTCGGCTTCTGCTGCGCCGGCCCGGAGAACGACCCGGACTCTCCTGAGGCTCTCGAAGGGCCACCCCAGGCGAGGCTGCCGGCGACGCGCCCGCCCGCGCCCGGGCCGGTCATGCCGGGCGACTGCCGCCACTCGATCAGCTCGGACGGCACCTCGGCGAGGAAGCGGCTCGGTGCGGAGACGCTCGTCTCGCCGTAGCTGTTCCGCATCATCGCGAGCGACAGGTAGAGCCGCTCCCTGGCGCGCGTGATCCCCACGTAGAAGAGGCGTCGCTCCTCGGCGGGGCCGCCTGGCTCGTTCGCGCTCATCCGGTGCGGCAGCAGGTCCTCCTCGATCCCGGTGAGGAACACCGCCTTGAACTCCAGGCCCTTTGCGGTGTGCAGCGTCATCAGCGAGACGGTTCCGGAGGTGTCGTCGAGCTCGTCTGCGGCCGCGACGAGGGCCGTCTCGGTGAGGAAGTCGATCAGCAGGCCGTCGGGGTTGTTCTTCTGGAACTCCTTGGTGACGGCGAGCAGCTCTTCGATGTTCTCGAGCCGCGCCTCGTCCTGCGGGTCCTTGCTGGCGCGCAGGGCATCGACGTAGCCGCTCTTCTTCACCAGCAGCGCGAGGACGTCGAACACCGGGATGGGCGCGTCCCCCTCGGCAGGCGGTGCGGTCATGACGGTCGCCTCGTCGAGCAGGTCGGAGAGCCCGGTGATCGCCTTCGCGATCTTCGGGCCGAACCCCAGCTCCCCCGCGTGCCGCAGGGTCTCGCGGAACGTCATCCCGTTCCGCTCGGCGAAGTTCGCGAGCTGGGTCTCGGTGACGGCGCCGATGCCGCGCTTCGGCGAGTTCAGGATCCGTCGCAGCGCGAGGGCGTCGGCCGGGTTCGCGACCGCGATCAGGTACGCCATCGCGTCCTTGATCTCGGCGCGCTCGTAGAACTTCGTGCCGCCGAGGATCCGGTACGGCACGGCCGAGCGGATCAGGATCTCCTCCAGCGCTCGTGTCTGCGCGTTCGTGCGGTAGAACACGGCGATCTCGCGGTACTCCATGCCGTCGCGGTGCAGCTGCTCGATCTCGTCGGCGACGAACTGCGCCTCGTCGTGGCCCGAGTAGCCGGTGAAGCCCACGATCTTCGCGCCGGGACCGCCCGCCGTGAAGAGGTTCTTGGGGATGCGGTCGAAGTTGTTCGCGATCACCGCGTTCGCGGCGTCGAGGATCGTCTGGGTCGACCGGTAGTTCTGCTCGAGCAGCACGACGGTCGCGTCGCGGTAGTCCTGCTCGAACTCCGTGATGTTGCGGATGTCGGCGCCCCGGAACGCGTAGATGGACTGGTCCGAATCGCCGACGACGGTCAGCGACGCCGCCTCGATGCCCGCGGCCGGCTTCGTCAGCTCGCGGATCAGCGCGTACTGCGCGTGGTTGGTGTCCTGGTACTCGTCGACGAGGATGTGCCGGAACCGCCGGAGGTAGGGCTCCGCGACGTGCGGGAACGCCCGGAAGAGGTAGACCGTCTGGGCGATCAGGTCGTCGAAGTCGAAGGCGTTCGCGCTCTGGAGCGCCTGCGAGTACTCGCGGTACATCGTGAGGAACATCGCCTCCTTGGGGTCGGCGAGGTTCACCGCACGCGAGAACGTGTCCGCGTCCACCAGCTCGTTCTTCAGCTTCGAGATCCTGGACGCCGTGCTCGCGACGGAGAACCCCATCACGTCGGCCTCGTGCTGCTTGATGATCCGCTTCAGCAGCGCTCTCGAGTCGCCGGAGTCGTAGATGGTGAATCCGGAGGCGTACCCGAACACCTCCGCCTCCCGCCGGAGGATGCGGACGCAGGCGGAGTGAAAGGTCGAGATCCACATGCCGTCCGACGCATGTCCCACGATCGCGCGGACGCGATCCCGCATCTCACCGGCCGCCTTGTTCGTGAAGGTGATCGCGAGGATCTGGCTCGGCCACGCCTCGCGGGTCTCGAGCAGCGACGCGATGCGCCGGGTGAGCACGCTCGTCTTCCCCGATCCTGCGCCGGCCACGATGAGCAGTGCCGGACCTCGGTAGAGCACGGCTTCCCGCTGGCGGGGGTTGAGCCCATCGAGCAAGATCGAGGACGGTTCGACCAGCTGCGTCATGATGACGTCAAGGGTAAGTCGGGACCCCGACATCGGCAGGGTCCCCGAGCTCCGCGAGCGCCAGATCGGGATGGTCGGCGAACACGCCGGTGACCCCGGCGTCGATGAGGCGCCGCCAGTACGCGGCGTACCGTCCGAAGGGGCTGCCCTCGACCCGGTACCGGCGCGGGAGGAAGCGGTTCTCGGGCCGCAGCGTCCAGGTCCAGACGTCGAGGCCCGCCTCGCGGAACCCGGCGACGGTCCGCGGCCGCACCAGGTTCGCGCCCAGGCTGACTCCGGCGTACGCGGCGAACCGCTCGGGTCGGCGAACGGTGAGGTGGTCGATCAGCGGCTCGTGGCCGATCAGCGCGACCAGCGGGTGCGTGACGCCGCGCTCCGCGAGCCGGTCGAGGGCGTCGTGCTCGAAGCTCTCGATCGTGATCTCCGGAAGCCGCGGCGCACGGGCCAGGGCGTCGGCGAGCAGCTCGTCGAGCGGGAGCCCGAGCCGGGCCGACCGCGCGGCGTGCTTCAGCTCGACGACGAGGCGGACACCGGCCGCTGCCAGCACGAGGTCGATGACCTCCTGCAGCGTGAGCACCGCGTCGGAGCCGTCGTGCGCGGCACTGCCGGGACGGAGCAGCGGCAGCCGCTCCCTGCCCGTCAGCGAGCGCAGCTCGGCGAGGGAGAGGTCCTCCGCGAACCAGCCGACCCGCGGCCGACCGCGGACCACCTTCATCCGGCGCCGATCCCGCAGCTCGGGATGCGCGGCGACGTCCGTCGTGTGGCTGAGCTCCGGGTCGTGGCGCACGATGAGCGAGCCGTCCGCGCTCGCGACGACGTCGATCTCGATCGCCTGCGCGCCCTGCTCGAGCGCGAGCAGGAAGGCGCCCCGCGTGAGCTCGGGACGGTACCCGCACGCGCCGCGATGCGCGATCAGGAGCGGAGCTGGCACGCGCCGAGGCTACGTCACGGCGCGGGATCCATAGGGAGCACATAGCGCCGGTTCCCCCGAGTCGCACCGGAAGTTCTTAGACTCGTCATTCCGGTTCGCGAATCCGCGCCGGATCCCGATAGGAACAGGACCCATGGCGAACCCCGCCCTCTCCAACAACCCCGCGTTCAAGAAGGGCAGCACGGTCAGCGCTGCCCAGCTCGAGGAGCTGTACGAGCGTCCGGCCGCGTCCCCCGCCGACACGGGCCGCATGACGTACGAGGACACCTCGGTCAAGACCGTCGTGCTCTTCGCCGTGCTGCTCGCCACCTCGGCGGTCGGCTGGTTCATCCCCGCCCTCGCCATCGTCGGCGCCCTGGTCGGCTTCGTGCTGGCCATGGTCAACACCTTCAAGCGCGAGCCGTCCGTCCCGCTGATCGTCCTGTACGCCGCGGCCGAGGGCCTCTTCGTCGGCGGCATCTCGAGGTTCTTCGCGGCTCAGTGGAACGGCATCGTGCTGCAGGCGGTGCTCGCGACGCTCGTCACGGTGGGGATCACGCTCGCCCTGTTCGCGAGCGGCAAGATCCGTGCCTCCGCGCGGGCGACGAAGATCTTCCTCATCGCGATGGTCTCGTACCTCGTGTTCCAGCTGGTCAACGTCGTGCTGTCGCTCACCGGCGTCGTCACCGGGCCCTTCGGCCTGCAGAGCGGGATCCTCGGCATCGTGATCGGCGTGCTCGTCGTCATCATGGCCGCCTACTCGCTGGTGCTCGACTTCGACCAGATCCAGCAGGGCGTCCGCCGCGGCATCCCCGCCAAGTACGGCTGGACCGGCGCCTTCGGGATCATGGTCACGGTCGTCTGGCTCTACATCGAGTTCCTGCGGCTGATCGCGATCTTCCGCGGCAGCAACTGACGCATCGCACCGCCCCTTCACGGGGCGTAAGCCCGAGCACGACAGCAGGACTCAGCGACGACAGCAGGACCCGGGAGCGCCTCCGGTCCTGCTGTCCGTCCTGAGTCCTGCTGTCGTGCTCCGAACGGTTCGGGTCACTCCCACTCGATGGTGCCCGGCGGCTTCGATGTGACGTCGAGCACGACGCGGTTCACCTCCGCGACCTCGTTCGTGATCCGGTTCGAGACCTTCGCGAGCAGGTCGTACGGCAGGCGGGTCCAGTCCGCGGTCATCGCGTCCTCGCTCGAGACCGGGCGCAGCACGATCGGGTGCCCGTAGGTGCGGCCGTCGCCCTGCACCCCGACGCTGCGGACGTCGGCGAGCAGCACGACCGGGCACTGCCAGATGTCGCCGTCCAGCCCGGCGGCGGAGAGCTCCTCCCGCACGATCGCATCGGCACGGCGGAGGGTCGCGAGCCGGTCGCGCGTGACGGAGCCGACGATCCGGATGCCGAGCCCGGGGCCGGGGAAGGGCTGCCGGCCGACGATCACCTCGGGGAGCCCCAGCTCCCGGCCGATCGCCCGCACCTCGTCCTTGAACAGGGTGCGCAGCGGCTCGACCAGCGCGAACTCGAGATCCTCCGGCAGGCCGCCGACGTTGTGGTGGCTCTTGATGTTGGCGGTGCCGCTGCCCCCGCCGGACTCCACGACATCGGGGTACAGCGTGCCCTGCACCAGGAAGCCGACCGCCGCACCGTCGTCCTGCGCCCGCGCGACCACGTCCGCGGCTGCACGCTCGAACGCGCGGATGAACTCGCGGCCGATGATCTTGCGCTTCGTCTCGGGGTCGGAGACGCCCTCCAGCGCGTCGAGGAACGTGTCCACCGCGTCGACCACGACCAGATTGACCCCGGTGGCGGCGACGTAGTCGCGCTCGACCTGCTCCGCCTCCCCCTCCCGCAGCAGCCCGTGGTCCACGAACACGCAGGTCAGCTGGTCGCCGATCGCCCGCTGCACGAGCGCCGCGGCGACCGCCGAGTCGACACCGCCGGACAGGCCGCAGATCACGCGGGCGTCGCCCACCTGCGCGCGGATGCGGTCGACCTGGTCGGCGATCACGTTGCCGAAATTCCAGTCGGCGGCGATGCCGGCCGCATCGTGCAGGAAGCTCTCGATGACCTCCTGCCCGTGCGCGGTGTGCCGCACCTCCGGGTGCCACTGCACCCCGTACATGCGGCGCTCGTCGCTCGCGAACGCGGCGACCGGGGTGGAGTCGCTGCTCGCCAGCACCTGGAAGCCCTTCGGCGCCTCCGAGACGGAGTCGCCGTGGCTCATCCACACGACCTGGTCGCCCGGCTGCCCGGCCACGAGGGGCGCGCCCTCGCTGCTCGCGCCGTCGGCGAGCCGCACCGCGGTCGACCCGTACTCGCGGCGGCCGGTCTGCGCGACGGTGCCGCCGAGCTGCTTGGCCATCACCTGGAAGCCGTAGCAGATGCCCAGCACCGGCACCCCGAGCTCGAGGATGCCCGGGTCGAGCGAGGGCGCGCCCTCCTCGTAGACGCTGGAGGGGCCGCCGGACAGCACGATGCCGGCCGGCCGCTTCGCCGAGACCTCGGCCGCGGTGATGGCATGGGGGACGATCTCCGAGTAGACGCCCGCCTCGCGCACGCGCCGTGCGATCAGCTGGGCGTACTGGGCGCCGAAGTCGACGACGAGGACCGGATGCGCCTCACCCGCGGGCCGCTCGACGGGGTGCGCTTCCGGAGGGGTGGTCGTCACCCCGGCAATCGTACGGAGCCGAGGTAATGGTCAGAGACACCCGAAGTGGTACGCTCGCGCTCCCACTTCGTGTCGGAGTGACCATTACCGGAGGACCCGTGCCCGAGCAGCCCGTCGCGGTCGCCGTGTCGACGGTGATCTTCGGGCTGCAGGCCGTCGAGGGCGGGCCGACCCTCCACCTCCCCCTGGTCCAGCGGGTCCGCGAACCGCACTTCGGCCGGTGGGCGCTGCCCGGCGGACCCTTGCGAGCGGACGAGTCGCTGCGCGAGGCCGCCAGGCGCACGCTGGCCGACACGACCGGGCTGCGGCCCTCGCACCTCGAGCAGCTGTACACGTTCGGCGCGGTCGACCGAGGGGCCGTCCAGGACCGCGTCGTGTCGATCGTCTACTGGGCGCTCGTGCGCACGGAGGTGGCGGCGACGACGCGGAAGGACGAGCACGTCGCCTGGTTCCCGGCGGAGGCGCACCCGCCGCTCGCGTTCGACCACGACGAGATCGTCGGCTGGGCGGTCAAGCGCCTGAAGGCGAAGCTCGAGTACACGCACCTCTCCCACGCGCTGCTGCCGGACGAGTTCACGCTCGGCCAGCTGCGCGAGGTGCACGAGGCGGTGCTGGGGCGCCGGCTCGACCCCGCGAACTTCCGGCGCCGCGTCGAGGCGACCGGCACCGTCGCGCCCACGGGCGCGCACCAGGCCGGCGTGCGCCACCGCCCGCCCGCGCTCTACCGATCCACCGCCCGAGAGGAACTGCTCACATGACCGCACTCGATCACGGCACACCGCCGACCGCCGCCCCGCCCGCCCCGGCCGGCGTCGAAGCCAACGGGCTCAACGTCATCGCTGAGTCCGAGCGGAAGGGCCGGGCCCGCGATCTGTTCTGGCCGTGGTTCGGCGCGAACGTGTCGGTCCTGGGACTCAGCTACGGCTCGTTCATCCTCGGATTCGGCATCACGTTCGTGCAGGCGACGATCATCGCCGTCATCGGCATCGTGATCTCGTTCGCCCTGTGCGGCGTCGTCGCCCTCGCGGGTCGGCGCGGGTCCGCGCCGACGATGCTGCTCAGCCGCGCCGCGTTCGGCGTGAACGGTAACCGGCTGGCCGCCCTGATCTCCTGGGTGCTGCTCGTCGGCTGGGAGACGGCCCTGACCTCGCTCGCAGTCCTGGCGACGTCGACCGTGTTCACCGAGCTGGGGCTCGACCTCGGCCCGCTCACGAAGATCGTCGCGCTGATCGTCGTCGCCGCGCTCACCGTCGGAGGCGGGATCGCCGGCTTCGACGTGATCATGCGGATGCAGAAGTGGATCACCGTGGTCACCGGGGTGCTCACGGTCGTCTACATCGCACTCACCGCCGGGTCGATCGACCTCGGCGCGGTCGCCGCGCTCCCCTCGGGCAACGCCACCGCCCTGATCGGCGCGCTCGTGTTCGTGATGACCGGCTTCGGCCTCGGCTGGGTCAACGCCGCGGCCGACTACTCCCGCTACCTGCCGCGCAGCACGCGCGGCAGCGGCGTCTTCGGCTGGACGACGTTCGGCGGCGCGGTCGCTCCGGTGATCCTCGTGATCTTCGGACTGCTGCTCGCGGCCTCCTCGCCGAAGCTGAACGAGGCGATCGGCGCCGACCCGATCGGCGCGCTCACCAGCCTGCTGCCGACCTGGTTCCTCGTGCCGTTCGCGATCGTCGCGATCCTGGGGCTCGTGGGCGGCAGCGTGCTGAACATCTACTCGAGCGGGCTGGCGCTGCTCTCCGCCGGGGTGCGGGTCCCGCGCTTCGCCGCCGCGGGCATCGACGGGGTGCTGGTAATCGCCGGCACGATCTACGTCGCGTTCTTCGCGCCGGACTTCGTCGGCCCGTTCCAGGCGTTCCTCATCACGCTCGGGGTGCCGATCGCGGCCTGGTGCGGCGTCTTCATCGGCGACATCGTGCTGCGCAGGAAGCCGTACGCCGACGGCGAGCTGCTCGACCCGCGCGGTCGCTACGGCTCGATCCGCCCCTCCGCGGTGCTGCTCGTGATCGTGGGCACGGCGGTCGGCTGGGGACTCGTCGTCAACGGCACGGCGGGCTTCACCTGGCAGGGCTATCTGCTCGGTCCGCTCGGCGGCCGGGACGGCGCGTGGGCGTACGCGAACCTCGGCGTGCTGCTCGCGCTCGTACTCGGCTTCGTCGGGACGCTCGTCACCACCCGGGGCGCCGTCCGCCGGCAGGAGGCGCTTCCCCTCCAGGCGTCTCGATGAGCGGCGACGCGCACCTCGTCGTCGTCGACATGCAGCGGGTCTTCGCCGATGCGGACAGCGCCTGGGCCACGCCCGGGTACGCATCCGCGTCGGCGGGCGTGCGCCGCCTGCTGCCCGCGTTCCGCGGCAGGACCGTCTTCACGCGATTCGTCGCTCCGGCGCGGCCGGAGGGCGCGTGGGCCCCGTACTACCGGAACTGGCCCGATCAGCTCCGGCCGGCCGACGACCCGATCTGGGATCTGACGCCGGAGTTCGCGGGAGGCGACGCGCCGGTGGTGACCGCGACGACGTTCGGGAAGTGGGGTTCGGATCTGGCCGCGGCGACCTCCGGCGCCGATCGGCTGATCGTCACAGGCGTCTCGACGGACTGCTGCGTGCTGTCGACCGCGCTCGCCGCGGCCGACGCGGGCCGGTTCGTCGTCGTGCCCGAGGACGCGTGCGCGGGGCTGTCGGAGGCGGATCACCGGCGGGCGCTGGAGGCGATGGCGCTGTACGCGCCGCTCATCACGATCAGCAGCGTCGACGCCGTGCTGAGCATGATGGAGGCATGAGCCGGAGGGACCGTGCGCTGGGCGCCCTGACCGGCCTCGCCGTCGGAGACGCGCTCGGCATGCCGACGCAGACCCTGCCGCGTGGGACGATCAGCGCGAGCGGCGGGATCACCGGGTTCCGTGCAGCGGCTCCGGACCACCCGCTCGCACATGGATTACCGGCGGGGCATGTCACCGACGACACCGAGCAGGCGCTGCTGCTCGCGGACGCTCTGATCGCCGGACACGGCCGGATCGACCCCCGCCGCCTCGCGGACGACCTCGACCGGTGGGAGCAGGATGCCAGGGCCCGCGGCTCCGCGGACCTGCTCGGGCCGTCGACGCTCGCCGCGATCCAGGCCGTCAGGGCGGGCACGCCTCCCGAGCTCGCCGGAGCGAACGGCACGACCAACGGCGCCGCGATGCGCATCGCCCCGGTCGGCGTCGCCACGGCGGTGACCGACATCGGCGCGCTGGTCGACGCCGTCGAGCGGGCGTGCCTCGTCAGCCATCACACCTCCGTCGCGATCGCGGGCGCCGCAGCGGTCGCCGCGGTGGTGAGCGCGGGGGTGGAGGGGTTCGGGCTGCCGACCGCCGTCGCGCTCGGGATCACGGCCGCGCGTGCGGGTGTGCGCCGCGGGCGGTGGGTCGCCGGTGCGGACGTCGCGTCGCGTATCGCGTGGTGCACCGAGCTCGCCGGCAGCACGGACGCGATCGTCGCCACCGATCGGGTCGTGATGCTGATCGGTACCAGCCTCGCGACGCAGGAGTCGGTGCCCGCCGCGTTCGCGATGCTCCTCCTGCACCCCGACGACCCGTGGGCCGCCTGCTGCGCCGCGGCCTCGCTCGGAGGCGACACCGACACGATCGCCGCCATGACCGGCGCGATGGCCGGCGCCATCCACGGGGTGGATGCGTTCCCGGCGGACGCGATCGCGACCGTCCGCAGCGTCAACGACCTGGACCTCGAGCGCCGCGTCGACGCCCTGCTCGCGCTGCGATGAGCGGCAGGGTCGTCAGCACGGGCAACGCCCTCGTCGACGTGGTCGCGGTGGTACCGCGGCTGCCGGACCGCGGCGGCGACGTGCTGGCGTCCGGCGGGCGGCTGGAGGTGGGCGGCGGCGGGTTCCGGGCGCTGGTCGCTGCCCGCGCCGCGGGTGCCGACGCGGTGTTCGCCGGCCGGATCGGGACGGGTCCGTTCGGCGAGCTCGTCCGGGAGGCGCTCGCGACGATCGACGTGCCGGCGCCGCTGCCTCCCGTGCTCGAGCACGACACCGGATTCGTGCTCACCGCGATCGAACCGGACGGCGAGCGGACGTTCATGACCGTGCCGGGCGCGGAATCCGCAGCGCCGGCCCTCGACGGGTTCGCGGTCCCGGCCGGCGACGTGGTCCACGTCCACGGCTACGGACTCGTCGCGCCGGCCCGCGGCCCGGCGCTGGCCGCGTTCGTCGAGGCGCTGCCCGAGGTCGTGGTGGTGCTGCTCGACCCCGGCCCGTTCGGTGCGGACGCCTCCCCCGACGTCCTGGCCCGCCTCCTCCCGCGCGTCGACTGGTGGAGCGGCGACACGGAGGAGGCGCGCGCCGCGACCGGACTCGGCGATGCGGCGGCCGCGGCGCGGCTGCTCGCGTCCACGGTGCGCCGGGGGGCGGTGGTGCGGCAGGGGGCGGACGGCTGCCTGCTCGCGCTCCGCGGAGGCGAGGTCGTGCACCTTCCCGCTCCGACCGTGGTCGCGGTGAACTCGAACGGCGCGGGCGACACCCACGTCGGCGCCTTCATGGCGGGCCTCCTCCGCGACGACGCTCCGGTCGACGCCGCCCGCGCGGCGAACGACGCAGCCGCCGCGTTCGTCGCCCGACCCCGTTGACCGACTCTCCGTTTTGTAGGCAGAACCTGCCTACAAAACGGAGAGTGGGTCAGGGGACGGGAGCGGGAGCGGGCTCGCGGGTCGCGAGGTAGCCGCGCACCTCGCCCTTCACCTTCGCCTCCATGATGAAGGAGAGGGCGGGGACGACGCCCCCCAGCCCGATGAGGATGAATCGGGTGATCGGGTACCGCATCACGGTGATCAGCACGAAGTCGCTGATCAGGTAGGCGATGAAGAGGTACCCGTGCGTGATCAGGATGCCGAGGCTGAGGTTGAAGCCGCCGACGGCATGCACCTGCTCGGGCGCGACCAGGGCGACCGCGCCGAGCGCCCCGCCGACGACGACCTCGGATCCGAAGGCGTAGCGCAGCACCACCTCCAGGCACACGAGGAGCAGGAAGCTGCCGGTGGCGTACGCGAACACCTTGTAGAAGAGGAGGCTGCGCCGGATCGTCGGGAAATCACGGGTGGGCGGCACACGCAGAGGACTCCAGGGCACGGAGACCGATCGTAAGCCCGTTCTTCTACACGCTGTCGTGAACGGGGCTGTCGTGAACGGGGCTGTCGTGAACGGGCTCGGCGATCAGGACGGCCACCTGCTCCTGCTCCCAGCGGTCGCGGACCAGCCGGTACCAGACGTAGAACGCGGCGATGGCGAAGATCGCCCACTCCACCGCGTAGAGGATGTTCAGCAGGTTCAGCTCGACCTCGCCGCCGGGCCGCGGCGAGTAGATGTCCTCCAGCCCGGCGGGCGCCGCACTGAGCGTCAGGATGCCCTCGAACGTCGGCGCGCCCTCGTCCTGCGTCCACAGGTTCACGAGCCGCGCGGTCGAGACGGAGGACAGCGCGGTGGGATCTCCGGAGGCGGAGGGTTCAGCCGGATCCGTGTCGACGTACCGCCCGACGAGGGGGCGGTCCGCCGCCGGCGTCGCCCTCGCCGCCGCAGCAGCCCGCTCGGCGGTCTGCTGGTCCGGCGCGAAGCCGAGCGCGACAGCGAGCTGCGACCCCGCCGGATCGTCGAGCACCGCGTGGCCGACGACCCACCAGCCGCGACGGCCGTCGTTCAGCCGGTCGCCGACGATCACCGTGTCGGAGGGGACCAACCGGCCGCGGGTCGAGACCCGCTGCCCCACGGAGGCGTCCGTCTGCTGACTCGCGGGCTGCGCGACGGCGGTCAGCGGGACCGTGCGCTCGGTCGGGCGGGCGATCACCGTGCCCTGCTCGATCGCCCGCGAGATCTGCCACTGCCCGAGCGCGGCGAACGCGCCGGCCAGCACGAGGGCCAGCACGAGCAGACCGATCGACCTCGGTGCGATGAACGCCGCCCGCAGACTCCTCGCGGGTGCGGGCGGCGTCATGGTCAGACAGCCTGCACGATCTCCGGCGCCTCGAGGCGCACGCGGTCGGCCGACTCGTCGTCGGGCATGGTCTGGCTCTCACGCTCGGCCCTGACGCGCTCGAGGTAGGTCTCGACCTCGAGCCGCTCGTGGGCCTCGTCCCAGCCCAGCACATCCGCCATCAGCGCGGCGGTGATCGGCGCGGCGGAGACCCCGCGGTCCCACGCCTCGATCGAGATCCGGGTCCGGCGAGCCAGGACGTCGTCGAGGTGCAGCGCCCCCTCGTTCGTGGTGGCGTACACGATCTCGGCCTGCAGGTAGTCGTCCGCTCCCGGCACCGAGGCGGCGAGCGCCGGCTTCGCGGTGATCAGCGCGATGACCTCGCTGGCCAGCGTGCCGTACCGGTTCAGGAGGTGCTCGACCCTGGCGGCGTGCAGGCCGGTGCGCGTGGCGATGATCGAGCGCTGGTTCCAGGCGGCCTGGTAGCCCTCGGCGCCGACCAGCGCGATGTCCTCCGTGACCGACGCCGGGACGCGATCGTCGAGCGCGGAGGCCGCCTCGTCGATCGCGTCCTTCGCCATCACCCTGTACGTCGTCCACTTGCCGCCCGCGATGACCACGAGGCCCGGCACGACGTGCGCGACGTAGTGCTCGCGGGAGAGCTGGCTGGTGTCGTCGCTCTCGCCGGCGAGCAGCGGCCGCAGGCCCGCATAGACGCCCTCGACGTCCTCACGCGTCAGCGGCACCGCCAGCACCTCGTTCACGTGGTCGAGGATGTAGTCGATGTCCTTCGCCGTCGCGGCGGGGTGCGCCTTGTCGAGGTACCAGTCCGTGTCCGTCGTACCGACCAGCCAGTGGCGGCCCCACGGGATCACGAACAGCACGCTCTTCTCGGTGCGCAGGATCATGCCCATGGTCGAGCGGATGCGGTCGCGCGGCACGACGAGGTGCACGCCCTTCGAGGCCCGCACGTGCACCTGCCCGCGCTCCCCGACGAGTGCCTGGGTGTCGTCCGTCCACACGCCCGTGGCGTTCACGATCTGCTTGGCCCGGATCTGGAAGTGCTCGCCGGTCTCGAGGTCCTGGGCGTCGACCCCGACGACCCGCTCGCCGACCTTGACGAAGCCCTCGACCCGGACCCTGGTCGCGACGTGCGCGCCGTAGGAGGCGGCGGTGCGGGCGACGGAGGCGCCGTAGCGGGCGTCGTCGACCTGCGCGTCGTAATAGGTCAGACCGCCGATCATCGCCCCCTTCTTCAGCGAGGGGATGGCCTTGTAGAGCTGGCGGCGCGTGAGGTGACGGTGGTGCGGCACCCCGGGCGGACGGCCGCCCGTGTAGCTGAACGCGTCGTACATCGCCATGCCGGCGCCGATGTACGCCCGCTCCCAGACGCGGTGGGTCAGCGGGAACAGGAACTTCACCGGCTTGACCAGGTGCGGCGCGATGCGCTGCATCAGCAGGCCGCGCTCGATCAGCGCCTCGCGCACCAGCGCGAAGTTCAGCTGCTCGAGGTAGCGGATGCCGCCGTGGACGAGCTTCGACGAGCGGCTGGAGGTACCCGCCGACCAGTCGCGCGCCTCCACGAGCCCGACCGTCAGTCCGCGGGTCACGGCGTCGAGCGCTGCTCCCGTGCCGACGATCCCGCCGCCCACGACGAGGATGTCCAGCTCCTGATCACGCATCGCGGCGATCGACGCACGGCGCTGCGCCGGGCCGAGCCCGCCGGCTCCCGTCGCGGCCACCGGGGTCGTCTCGTCGTCGGATCCGACCGGGTTCTTCGTCGCCATCAGGGCCCCTCAGTGTCCATGGCCTTCGATCCGCCGGCGGATCGAAGGCTGTGCTGCTTCGCAGCGCCGTGAACGGCGCTGCGGCTCACAGCTCTCATCGAACGGTGTATGGCTCCGGACAGTACCTTCGGGCGCCTTGAAGGCCGCGTGGAAGAACGGGATGTGCACGGATGTTCAGTGGCCGTCGTATGGGGCGACGATCACCTCGACCCGCTGGAACTCCTTGATGTCCGAGTACCCGGTCGTCGCCATCGACCTGCGCAGCGCACCGGCGATGTTCACCGTGCCGTCGGGGCGGTGCGCCGGCCCGTAGAGCAGCTGCTCGAGCGGCGCGACCTGGCCGACCCAGACCCGTCGGCCACGGGGCAGCTGCTCGTGGTGCGCCTCCAGCCCCCAGTGCCAGCCGCCGCCCGGCGCCTCCGTCGACCGCGCGAGGGTCGTGCCGAGCATCACCGCGTCCGCACCCACCGCGATCGCCTTGACGATGTCCCCGGAGTTGCCGAGCCCGCCGTCCGCGATGACGTGCACGTAGCGCCCGCCAGACTCGTCGAGGTAGTCGCGCCTGGCGCCCGCGACGTCGGCGACCGCCGTCGCCATCGGGGCGTGGATCCCGAGCGACATGCGCGTCGTGGTCGCCGCTCCGCCTCCGAACCCGACGAGCACACCGGCGGCGCCCGTGCGCATCAGGTGCAGCGCCGCCGTGTAGGTGGCGGCGCCGCCGACGATCACCGGTACGTCGAGCTCGTAGATGAAGCGGCGCAGGTCGAGCGGCTCGGTCGACTTCGACACGTGCTCCGCCGACACCGTCGTGCCGCGGATCACGAACAGGTCGACGCCCGCGTCGATGACGGTCTGCGAGAACTCCTGCGTCCGCTGCGGCGAGAGCGCCGCGGCGACGGGGACCCCGGAGGCGCGGATCTCGGCGATGCGCGCGGTGATCAGGTCCGCGCGGATCGGGGCGCGGTAGATCTCCTGCATCCGCGTCGTCGCGGTCTCGTCGGGCAGCTCCCGGATCTCCGCGATCAACGGCTCGGGATCGTCGTACCGCGTCCAGAGGCCCTCGAGCCCGAGCACGCCGAGCCCGCCGAGCCGACCGAACGCGATGGCCGTCGCGGGTGAGGTGACCGAGTCCATCGGCGCCGAGAGGAACGGGATCCGGAACTGGAACGCATCGATGGACCACGTCGTCGAGACGTCCTCGGGATCACGCGTCCGCCGAGACGGGACGACCGCGATGTCGTCGAAGGCGTAGACCCGCCGTGCCCGCTTCGCGCGGCCGATCTCGAAGTCCATGCTCACGGTCCGAAACCCTAGCGAGCCGCCCTCCGCCCCCGTCTTCGGCAGGCTGCGCGCACTCCGGCAGGCCGTGATCGCCCTCGCGAGCCTGCCGGAGCGAGCACAGCCTGCTCAGGTGCTCGCGCAGCCTGCTGGAGTGGGCGTGACAGGTCAGCGGCGGTAGTTCGGGGCCTCCGCCACCATCTGCACGTCGTGCGGGTGGGACTCCTTCAGGCCCGCCGCGGTGATGCGGACGAAGCGGCCGCGCTCGCGCAGCTCGGGGATGGAGCGGCCGCCGACGTAGAACATCGACTGCCGCAGCCCGCCGAGCAGCTGGTAGACGACGCTGCCGACCGGGCCGCGGTAGGGCACCTGACCCTCGATGCCCTCGGCGATCAGCTGCTCGTCGCTCGGCACGTCCGCCTGGAAGTAGCGGTCGCGGGAGTAGGAGGTCTTCGTGCCGCGGGTCTGCAGCGCGCCGAGCGACCCCATCCCCCGGTAGGTCTTGAACTGCTTGCCGTTCACGTAGATCAGATCGCCGGGGCTCTCGTCCGTGCCCGCGAGGAGCGAGCCGAGCATCACGGACTCGGCACCGGCGACGAGCGCCTTCGCGATGTCGCCGGAGTACTGCAGACCACCGTCCGCGATGACGGGCACATCCGCCTCCCGGGCCGCGAGCGACGCCTCGTACACGGCCGTCACCTGCGGCACGCCCACCCCGGCGACCACGCGGGTCGTGCAGATCGAGCCGGGTCCGACACCGACCTTGACCGCGTCGACGCCCGCCTCGATCAGCGCCTGCGCGCCGCTGCGGGTCGCCACGTTCCCGCCGATCACGTCGACGTGCGCGGCGCGGGGCTCCGCCTTCAACCGGCGGACCATGTCGAGCACGCCTCGGCTCTCACCGTTCGCGGTGTCGACCACGAGCACGTCCACACCGGCGTCGACCAGCGTCATCGCGCGGTCCCACGCGTCGCCGAAGAACCCGATCGCCGCGGCGACGCGGAGGCGCCCTGCGTCGTCCTTCGTCGCGTTCGGGTACTGCTCGCTCTTCTCGAAGTCCTTGACCGTGATCAGGCCGGTGAGGCGGCCGGCGTCGTCGACGAGCGGCAGCTTCTCGATGCGGTGCTGAGCGAGCAGGCCGATCGCGTCGTCGGGGTGCACCCCCTCCTTCGCGGTGACGAGCGGCTGCTTCGTCATCACCTCGGAGACCCGCGTGGTCTCCTTCTCGAACGGGGACACGAACCGGATGTCGCGGTTCGTGACGATCCCGACGAGCTTCCCGTCCGCATCGATGACCGGCAGCCCGCTGACCCGGAAGTGACCGCAGAGCCGGTCGACGTGGGCGACGGTCGCGTCGGGGGTCGTGGTCACCGGGTGCGTGATCATGCCCGACTCGCTGCGCTTGACCTGGTCGACCTGACTCGCCTGGTCCTCGAGCGAGAGGTTGCGGTGCAGCACCCCGAGACCGCCTCGGCGGGCCATCGCGATCGCCATCCGCGACTCGGTGACCGTGTCCATGGCCGAGGAGATCAGCGGCGACGCGATCCGGATCCTGCGCGTGAGCCGCGTCGACGTGTCGGCCTCGCTCGGCAGGACGTCGGTGTACCCCGGCAGGAGCATCACGTCGTCGTAGGTGAGCCCGAGGAGTCCGAACGGATCGTCTGCCATGTCTCCCCCAACCGGTGATCCACCCGGGAATTCCCCGTGCGCCAATGGTAGGAGCGCGCGCGGTCCGGTCGCACCGCGCCGCCACGTCACGGTCCGGTTGCGATCGAACCGGCTCCGAGGGTAGACACACGCACGAAACACCTGACGCAATACGTTCGTGGTCCTTCCCACCGCTCGTACCGGCTCAGCGAAGCGCCGTCCCCGCCCCCGGAGGTCCACCCACGTGCGTCCCGACACGATCCGCCGCCGAACCGGACCGGCCGCGTTCCTGACGCTGATCGCCACGGCCGCGTTCGCGCTCCTGCTCGTGTTCGCGGGCGGTTCACCGGCGAACGCCAGCAGCAGCCCCTCACCGTCGCCCAGCTCGTCCACCGCCCAGTCGATCCAGATCTGGATCAGGAAGGCCGCCGACCGCAGCAACGTCGCGGGCGTCACGGTGACGGTGTCGATGGGGTCGTCGTTCACGCAGACCGTGACCAGCGGTGAGGACGGCAAGGCGCTCGTCGGCGTGCCGGGGTCGGGCACCTACACGGTCGACCTCGACCAGTCGACGGTGCCGGAGGGAGCCGGCACCATCCCGGCCGGCTTGAACCCTCGGAAGGTGATCGTCTCCGCCGGCAACCAGGGCGTGCCGGCGTACTACATCCTCGTCGCGGCGGGCGGTGCGACGCCGACGCCCGGCGCCAGCAGCGGCACGTCGAGCGCCGCGGACCCCGGCCCGGGGCCGAGTCTCGTCGAGCTGATCCTGCCCCGGCTCGTCACCGGAGCGATCTTCGGGCTCCTGCTCGCGCTCGCCTCCATCGGCGTCTCGCTGATCTACGGGACGACCGGGCTGAACAACTTCGCACACGGCGAGCTAGTCACCTTCGGTGCGCTGATGGGCTACATCGTCTCCGCGGTGCTGGGGCTGCCGGGATTCGTCGCGATCATCGCGGCGACCCTGTTGGGGGGTGCGTTCGGATTCGCCCAGGACCTCGGGCTCTGGCGACCGCTGCGGAGGCGCGGGGTCGCGCTCGTGCCGCTGATGATCGTGAGCATCGGGCTCTCGCTCGCGCTGCGATACCTGTTCCAGTTCCTCTTCGGCGCCGACCAGCTGGTGCTGCCGGCGGACAACCGCGCGGCCCTGGTGCTCGGTCCCGTCCGCCTCCGGTCCACGGACATCATCAGCGCGATCATCTGCATCGTGCTGCTGCTGCTCGTCGCGTTCGTGCTGCTGCGCACCAGGATCGGGAAGGCGACCCGCGCCGTGTCCGACAACCGGTCGCTGGCAGCCGCGTCGGGGATCGACGTCGAGCGCGTGATCCGCACGGTCTGGGTCGGCGCCGGCGCCCTCGCGGGCCTCGCCGGCGTGCTGATCGGCTACTACCAGTCGCTCCGCTGGGACACCGGCGCCAGCATCCTGCTGCTGATCTTCGCGGCGGTCACGCTCGGCGGGTTCGGGACCGCGTTCGGCGCGCTGATCGGGTCCCTCGTGATCGGCGTCATCACCGACGTCTCCACGGTGTTCATCCCGAACAACCTGAAGTACGTCGCCGCCCTCGTCGTGCTGATCCTGATCCTGCTGGTCCGTCCGCAGGGCATCCTCGGCAAAGCCTCGCGGATCGGATAGGACCGGACCATGGACCTCAGCTTCCTGCTGCTCGCGCTCGGGCAGATCATCTCGCCGCAGACGATCGCCTACGCGCTCGCCGCGCTCGGCCTCGCCGTGCAGTTCGGCTTCACCGGCCTGCTGAACTTCGGCCAGGCCGGCTTCATGGCGATCGGCGGCTACGCCTTCGCCATCACCACGCTGCGCCTCGGCTTCCCGTTCTGGCTCGCGATCCTGACGACGCTGGTCGCGACGACCGTGTTCGCCCTGATCCTCGGCATCCCGACCCTCCGCCTCCGGGCCGACTACCTGGCGATCGTCACGATCGCCTCGGCGGAGATCGTGCGGTACGTCGTGAAGACCCCGAGCCTGATCCCGATCACCGGCGGCTCGGACGGGCTGAACGGGTCGTCGACCACGTTCGACGCGCTGAACCCGATACCGCCGGGAACCTACGGGTTCGGGCCGCTGCGCTACGACGAGAACGACCTCTGGATCATCATCGTCGGCTGGGTGTTCGTGATCATCGTGGCGCTGCTGGTCCGGCAGCTGATGAGCAGTCCGTGGGGCCGCGTCATCAAGGGCATCCGCGAGGACGAGGACGCCGTGCGCAGCCTCGGCAAGAACGTCTTCTCCTACAAGATGCAGAGCCTGATCCTCGGCGGGGCGCTCGGCGGGCTCGCGACGATCATCAACATCATCCCGACCTCGCTGCAGCCCGACAACTACGGCACCCAGACGACGTTCTTCCTGCTGACGATCATCCTGCTGGGCGGCGCGACGACCGTCTTCGGGCCCCTCGTCGGCGCGATCGTGTTCTGGATCGTGCTCTCACTCGCGGACGGCATCCTGACGCTCGGCATCCAGTACCACTGGCTGCCGATCTCGACCGTGCAGCAGGGCCCCGTGCGGTTCATGATCGTGGGTGTGGCCCTGATGCTCATCGTGATCTTCAGGCCCTCCGGCCTGGTCGGGAAGAAGCGGGAGGCGTTCTTTGCCTGATTCCACAGCGGAGCGACCCGCGCTGATCGACGGCGCCCCTGCGCCGGGGGTGAAGAAGGTCGACCCGATGGTCGTGGCCGACGGCGTGCAGCGCACGTTCGGCGGCGTGCACGCGGTCGACGTCGACCACGTCGAGATCCCGCGCGGCGCCATCACCGCCCTCATCGGCCCGAACGGTGCCGGCAAGACCACGTTCTTCAATCTGCTCACCGGCTTCGACAAGCCGAACAAGGGCACCTGGTCGTTCGACGGCAAGCCGATCGGGGGCGTCCCGGCGTTCAAGGTCGCCCGCCGCGGCATGATCCGCACCTTCCAGCTGACGAAGGCGCTGAGCATGCTCTCGGTGATGGAGAACATGCGCCTGGGGGCGCAGGAGCAGCCCGGCGAGAACATCGCCCGCGCGCTGATCCCGCGGCTCTGGAAGCCGCGGGAGGACGAGATCACCGCCCGGGCGCAGGACCTGCTCGCGCGGTTCAAGCTCGACACCAAGGCCGACGACTTCGCCGCGAGCCTCTCGGGCGGTCAGCGCAAGCTGCTCGAGATGGCGCGCGCGCTGATGAGCCAGCCGAAGATGATCATGCTCGACGAGCCGATGGCCGGCGTGAACCCGGCCCTGACCCAGTCGCTGCTGCACCACATCCTCGACCTGAAGACGACGGGGATGACCGTGCTGTTCGTCGAGCACGACATGCACGTGGTCCGCGAGATCGCCGACTGGGTGATCGTGATGGCCGAGGGCCGGATCGTCGCGGAGGGCTACCCCGACGCGGTGATGTCCGACCAGGCCGTCATCGACGCCTACCTCGGCTCCCACCACGACACGGACCTCGGCGACCTGTCCGAGGAGGAGCAGGCCCAGCTGCTCGACGAGACGCAGGCCCAGGTTGAGAAGGAGGACGCGTCCGATGGCTGACGACGACGTGGTGCTGCGCACGGATGCCCTGCACGCCGGGTACCTGCCCGGCATCAACATCCTGAACGGCTGCACCGTCGAGGTCGGCAGGGGGGAGCTGGTCGGGATCATCGGCCCGAACGGGGCGGGCAAATCGACGCTGCTGAAGGCGATCTTCGGTCAGGTGAACATCCGCAGCGGCACCGTCACCCTCCGCGGCGAGGACATCACCGGGCTCGGCGCCGACAAGCTGGTCACGAAGGGCGTCGGCTTCGTGCCGCAGACCAACAACGTGTTCCCGAGCCTGACCATCCAGGAGAACCTGGAGATGGGCGTGTTCCAGCGCCCGAAGCTGTACGACCAGCGCATCGACGAGGTGCTGGGGCTCTTCCCCGAGATGAAGAAGCGCCTGAAGCAGCGAGCGGGATCCTTGTCGGGAGGCGAGCGCCAGATGGTGGCGATGTCCCGCGCGCTGATGATGGACCCCTCCGTGCTGCTGCTCGATGAGCCGAGCGCGGGCCTCTCCCCCGTGCGCCAGGACGAGACGTTCCTGAACGTCGCCCGGGTCAACCGCGCCGGGGTCTCAGTGCTGATCGTCGAGCAGAACGCCCGGCGGGCGCTGCAGATCTGCCACCGCGGGTACGTGCTCGACCAGGGCCGCGACGCCTACACGGGCAGGGGCCGCGAGCTGATGAACGACCCCAAGGTGATCGAGCTGTACCTCGGCACCCTCGCTGCGGACCAGGACGCGGCGCGCGGCGCGTGACCCGCGCACGGCGGCCGGCGGTCCTCGCGGGCGCCGCCGTCGTCTCGGTCGTCCTCGCCGGTTGCTCGGCGCCCGGCTCCGGATCGCTGCCGGGCGTGCACGTGCTCGTGCTGCAGTACCGGTCGGACATCGCGCCGCATCGGGTGCAGCTCGAGGTCGTGAATGGCTCGAAGCAGACGATCGTCGTCGATGAGGCCTCGTTGGGCGGGTCCGGCTACTCCCCCGCGCTCCGCTGGGCGGACAGCGATCCCGCCGAGATCGGAGCCGGGGCGACCGTCGACCTGCCCGCGGCGCTGACGACGGCCGGCTGCAGCACCCCGGAAGCGCTGTCCGCGCACCTCCGGCTGTCCGACGGCACGACCAGGACCGTCCGCGCGGTGGACTCACACGGCACGCTCGCCGTGCTCCACCGGCAGAACTGCTTCGCCGCGACCGCCGCGCGCACCGCCACCGTCGCCTTCGCGGGGTTCAGCGACCACGGCCGGACCGCCGAGCTGGACCTGTCGGTCCGGGGCGGTGCACACGTCGACGACGGCCTGACGATCGAGCACGTGCTGCCCACGACCCTCCTGTCGCCGTCGGACGAGGCGACGACGTGGCGGCTGGATCGCCGGTTCACCGCGGACGGCACCCTGACGCTGACGGCCGCGCCGACGCGCTGCGACCTTCACGCCGTGGCGGAGGACAAGGTCGGCGCCGTCCTGCAGGTGCAGGTGCGCCTGGCGGACGGCACCTCGGGCACGGTGAACGCGACGGCGCCGGCGGCGCTGAAGAACCGCATCCTCGCGTGGATCGTGCGGGCCTGCGGCACCGGCTGACCGCCGCTGCCGAAGACGGAAGGCGTGGGGCCGGCTCTCGCCGACCCCACGCCTTCCGTCGTGTGTGGGACCTACTTCGTCAGGTCACCGAACTCCGACCCGGTGGCCGAGTTGGTGTTGCCCTTCGCGTACTTGTAGATGGTGACGTACGCCTGCGACGGGTCGCCGTTCTTGTCGAGGCTGATGGGGCCCGAGACACCCTCGTAGTCGATGTCCTTCGTCCCGGCCGTGACGAGCTTCGCGCACGCCGCGAACGAGTCGCACTTCGTGCCGCCCTCCGAGACCTGCTGGAGGTTGTCGCGGATGGTGGTGCCGTCCGTCTTGCCACCCACCAGGGAGGCGAGCGCGATCAGCGTCGTGGCGTCGTAGGTCTCGGGAGCGTACGAGAACACCGACAGCTCCTTGGCCCCGTCGGTCTTCGCCTGCGCCTGCAGCCGGTCCTTGAACTCGGTCGATGCGACGACCCCCGGGTTGGTGAACTGGGCGCCGGCGATGTCGACGTTCTTGAAGCTCGGGTCGATGACGCCGTAGTTGCCGTCGGAACCCCAGACCTTCGAGAACGGGTAGCCCGCCTTGTCGATCTCCTGGGCGATCGACTTGATCTGGTCGAACGAGATCACGATGAACGCGTCCGGCTTCGACGCCAGCGACTTGCTGACCTCGGCGGAGAAGTTCGTCGCGGCCGGGTCGAACGACACGTCGGAGGCGAGCGTGCCGCCACCGGTCTCGATCGCCGACTTGACGCTGTCGTTCAGGCCCTGACCGTAGGAGTCGTTCTGGTAGAGCACCGCGACGTTGATCGCGCCGCCCTTCAGGACGGCCTGGCCGAGCACGCGGCCCTGCAGCACGTCGGACGGGGCGTCCCGGAAGTAGTAGCCGTCGTCCTTGTAGGTGCTGAAGACCGGCGAGGTGTTCGCTCCCGAGAACTCGACGACCTTCGCCTTCGCGATCTGGTCGATGACCGTGAGCGACACGGAGGAGGACGCCGCACCGATGATCGCGCCCACGTCGGACGAGAGCAGCGAGGTCACGGACTGCGTCGCGATGTTGGTGCTGGTGTCGCCCGAGTCCTTCTGGATGGCGCTGACGGTGATGCCGGCCTTGGCCTTGTTGATGTCGGCGACGGCGAGGTTCACGCCCTCGATCTCGGGCGGGCCGAGCGTCGCGAGCGTGCCGGTCTGCGGCAGGATCGTGCCGATCTTCAGGCTCAGCGCGCTGGCCGAGCTGGACGTGCTGCTGGGCGTGTTGGAGCACGCTGTCAGTGCGACCGCAGCCGCGGCGGTCATGGCGATCGCCATCGCGGCGCGTGGTCCGCGTCGGATTCCAGACATGGAGGTCCTCACTTCTTCGGGTTCAGGGCAGGTCCGTGGCTCACGGACACCCCACGAGCAGTGGGCACGACCGTACGGCGATCACGTTCCCGTCATGTTTCGCAGAGCGCTGGATGGGATTTCGTTGTGAATCCGTGACCCTCGCGCGGGGCGGGATCAGGTCGCGGGATCCGGGACGGTGCGGGGCGGTCGGTGGTGGGTGAGCGACTCCGCGACGAGCACGGCGAGCGCGATCCAGACGAGGACGAAGCCCGACCAGCGCCCCGTCGTCATGGCTTCCTGCAGGACGACGACGCCGATCACGAGTTGCAGGATCGGCGTCAGGTACTGCAGGAAGCCGACCATGGACAGTGGCAGCCGGCGGGTCGAAGCGGCGAAGAGCAGCAGCGGCACGGCGGTGATGACGCCTGCGGAGCAGAGCATCAGTGTCGTGAACCAGCCCGCCGACCCGAACGCGAGACCGGAGGTGCCGCCCACGACGATCAGCTGCACGGCCGCGACCGGCGCGAGCCATGCGGTCTCGAGCGAGAGCCCGGAGATCGCGTCGATGCGACCGAGACGGTTCTTCACCAGGCCGTAGGAACCGAAGGAGGCGGCGAGGGCGAGCGCGATCCACGGCGGGGAGCCCGACTCGACCGCGAGGATCACGACCGCGACGGCGCTGATCCCGATCGCCGCCCACTGCACCGGACGGAGCCGCTCGCGCAGCACGACGACGCCGAGCAGGATCGTGACGATGGGGTTGATGAAGTAGCCGAGTGCGGCATCCACGACGTGGCCGGTGGTCGTGGCGAGCACATAGACCGTCCAGTTCACCCAGATCAGCACACCGGCCAGCGCGAAGGAGGCGACGGCACGGCGGTCGCGCAGCAGGGTCCGGAACCGGCCGAGCCCCCGCGTGACCGCGAGGAGGATCGCGCAGAACACGAGGGAGAGCAGCACCCGCCACCCGACGATCTCGAACGAGCCCGCGGGGCGCATCAGGATGAAGTAGACGGGCATCGCGCCCCAGAGCACGTAGGCGCCGGCGCCGAACAGCAGCCCGGAGCGGTACCCCTGCTCCCCCGCTGTCACTGTCCCGAGCCTATGCGCCGGGCACGGCGAAGGCCCCGCACCTCTCGGCGCGGGGCCCTCGTCGTTCAGCCTGACGGAGTCAGTGCGTGACGACTGCGAGCACGTCCCGCGCGGAGAGGACCAGGTAGTCCTCGCCCTGCACCTTGACCTCGGTGCCGCCGTACTTCGAGTACAGGACCCGGTCGCCGACGGCGACGTCGATCGGCACGCGGTTGCCGTTGTCGTCGATACGACCCGGTCCGACCGCCACGACCTCGCCCTCCTGGGGCTTCTCCTTGGCGGTGTCGGGGATGACGAGTCCCGACGCGGTCGTCTGCTCGGCCTCGACCTGGCTGATCACGATGCGATCCTCGAGCGGCTTGATGGAGACCGACACGGTCCACCTCTGCTTTCCTGAGTGCTTTCAAGTACACGTGTGAATTGGCACCCTGGACAGCCGAGTGCCAGCCCCTAACCCTAGGCGTCGTCTGGCACTCATGCAACGCGAGTGCCAGCAGCGCCCGCGCCTACGGTGGTCGGGTGGAACGCAGCGAGCTCGAAGCGCTCCTCAGCCCCCGCGTGCTGACCGCAGTGGACGAGGAGTCGAGGCCGGAGACGCCCGCCGACGTGCTGGCGCGATCGACCGCGCTGCGACGGTCCGGCTTCTCCCCCGACGAGACGGCCGCGATCCTGACGCAGGCGGCGCTGCGGCGCAGAGCCCGCGCGAAGTTCGGCGAGTTCGCCGAACGGATGCTGTTCACCCGGGCGGGACTCGAGCAGGCGACGCGGCTCGATGTCGCCGCGCGGCACGCGGCACGGTTCCGGACGGCGGGAGCGACGTCCGTCGCGGACCTCGGCTGCGGCATCGGCGGCGACGCGCTGGCTCTCGCGGGTGTCGGGCTGCGCGTGCTCGCGGTCGAGCACGACCCCGTGACCGCGGTGCTGGCGCAGTACAACCTCGCACCGTTCCCGGAGGTGGAGGTGGTCGCCGGAGACGCGGAGGAGGCCGACCTCGGCGCCGTCGACGGTGCGTGGATCGACCCGGCGAGGCGCACCGCCGGGCACACCGACACCCGCCGTGTGGGTGTCGCCGACTACAGCCCGTCGCTCGCCTTCGCGGATCGCACCGCCGCCCGCCTGCCGACCGGGGTGAAGCTTTCGCCGGCGCACGACCGGGAGGCGGTCCCGGCCGATGCGGAGGCCCAGTGGGTGTCCGACCACGGTGAGGTGGTCGAGCTGGTGCTCTGGCGGGGCGGGCTCGAGCGCGAAGGCATCCGTCGTGCGGCGCTCGTGCTCGGCCCGGCGGGTGCAGCGGAGCTCACGGCGGCGGCGGACACCGAGGACGTGCCGGTCGGCGCCCTCGGCGACCACGTCTACGAGCCCGACGGCGCCGTGATCCGGGCGCGGCTGATCGGCGACCTGGCCCGGTCGACGGGGACCCACCCGATCGGACCGGGTATCGCGTACCTGACCGGTGACGGGCCCTCCCCCTCCCCGTTCCTGACCCCGTTCGCGGTCGAGGCGGTGCTGCCGTTCGACCGCCAGCGGATCCGGAAGGAGCTGCGAGCGCGCCGCATCGGCCGGCTGGAGATCAAGAAGCGCGGCGTCGACCTGGACCCGGCCGCGTTCCGGAAGGAGCTGGCGCTGCAGGGCGACGAGGATGCGGTCCTGATCGTCACCCGGACGGCGGAGCGGCGCGTGGCCCTGGTGTGTCGCCGCTGACGGACGGAATCACGACGGTGCGGTGCCGGCGGACCCCGCAGTCACCTACGGGGACGTGCTGATCGCACCCGACGAAAGCGCTGTGGCGATCAGCGCGACGTAGGCGATGATCCCGATGATTCCGAGCAGGGTGAGGGCGATGCCGATGATCAGACCGGCGAGCGCCAGGCCGCGGCCGTTCTCGCCGGTCCGCTTGATCTGGCCGAGCGCGATCGGGCCGCAGATCACGCCCCCGATCGGGACGACGATGCCGAGGATCAGCGCGATGATCGCGAGCGTGTTCGTCCTCGGCGGGGCTGCGGACGAACCGGTGTAGGGCCTCGACGGCGGCGGGGTGGGCTGGTAGTCGCTCATGGCTCCTCCTCAGGGGGGTCGCGACATGCTCTCAGCGCACGCGCCCGAGCGTCAACGGACGCGCGGGAATCGGTCAACCGAGCACGACCTGATCGACCGGCAGCGACGAGTCCACGCCGAATCCGGCCCCGCTCGGTGCGATCCCGGCCTCGACGAGCCGTGCGCCGAGCCCGGCGATCATCGCGCCGTTGTCGGTGCACAGCGCGAACGGCGGGATCCGGAGGCGCACGCCGGCGGCGGCCGCCCTGGCGGTCGCGACCTCGCGGAGACGCCGGTTCGCCACGACCCCACCGCCGAGCAGCAGGCGGGGTACCCCGGTCTCGGCGCAGGCGTCGAGCGCCTTCGTCACGAGCACGTCGACGACGGCCTCGCGGAACGACGCGGCGACGTCGGCGACGGCCACGGGCGACCCGTCGATCCCTGCCCGCTCGACGTGGCGGGCGACGGAGGTCTTCAGCCCGGAGAACGAGAAGTCGAAGCGGTGCCGCTCCCGGTCCTTCGCGGCGGACAAGCCGCGTGGGAACCGGATCGCCTTCGGGTCCCCCTCCACCGCGGCCAGATCGATCGACGGGCCGCCCGGGTAGGGCAGCCCGAGCAGGCGGGCGGTCTTGTCGAACGCCTCGCCGGCCGCGTCGTCGAGGGTCTCGCCCAGCAGTGCGATGTCGTGCACGAGGTCCCGCACGAGCAGCAGGGAGGTGTGGCCGCCGGACACGAGGAGCGCGACGGTCGGGAGCTCGACCGGCACCGGCTGCTCGCCCGCCGCGTGCAGCTGATCCGCGGTCACGTGACCGACGAGGTGGTTCACGCCGTAGAGCGGCTTCCTCGCCGTGACCGCGAGCGCCTTCGCCGCGCCGACGCCGACCATCAGCGCGCCGGCGAGACCGGGCCCCGCGGTCACGGCGACCGCGTCGAGGTCCGCGATGCGGACACCGGCGACCTCGAGCGCCCGCTCGAGCGTGGGCCGCATGGCCTCCAGGTGCGCCCTCGCGGCGATCTCGGGCACGACGCCGCCGAAGCGCGCCTGCTCGTCGACGGAGGAGGCGATGACGTTCGCCAGCACCTCCCGGCCCCGGACGATGCCGACGCCGGTCTCGTCGCACGAGCTCTCGATGCCGAGGACCAGCGGCCCCGTCACGGCGTGGCTCCGAGGTCCAGTCGCATCACGATCGCGTCCACCCCGTCCGGCTGGTAGTAGCGCGGCCGCCGGCCGACCGGTGCGAACCCGCGCGAGGTGTAGAGGTGCTGCGCGACGGCGTTGTCGGCGCGCACCTCGAGGAACATCCGCTGCGCACCCCGGGCGCACGCCGTGTCGATCATGTGCTGCAGGAGGTCGGCGCCGATGCCCCTGCCCCGGGCGGGTGCGCCCACGGCGATGGTGAGCACGTCGGCGTCGCCGCTGCCCGCCGGTGCCAGCACGGCCGCGTAGCCGACGACGTCCGCGCCCTCTTCCGCGACGAACGCGTCGCCGGCCGCCAAGGTCTCCCGCATCGCGGACGGCGACCAGGCGTCGGTCGGGAAGCTCGCGCGCTCGATCGCCATCACCGCGTCGACGTCGTCGGCGACCGCCGCACGGATCGTGGCGGTCATCCGAGCACCGACTTCCTGACGGTCGAGACCGTCACGTCGGGGCTGCGGAGATAGCGCGCCTCCTGCGCCTCGGGCGCGATTCCCGCGCGCCGTCGCAGCGCGGCGATCGTGCCGAGCAGCCCCGCGTCCACGGCGCCGACCACCCGCGTCAGCGCGGAACCGACCTCGTCCGGGCCGACCACGGGTTCGCCGTCGCGCGTCGGCAGCCCGGCCTCGTCGAGCCGCCGGTAGACGGTCGAGAACTGCTCGCGCCGCTTCGCGTCCGCCACGACGGCGAAGGCGGGCACGACACCGCGACGGACGGCGGCGAGCGCGACGGCGTCGTGGCTGAGCACGGGCAGCTCGACGGCGCCGAGCACGAGGGCGGCGGTGCGGGCCGCGGCCATGCCGACCCGCAGCCCGGTGAACGGTCCCGGGCCGACGCCGTACGCGACCGCGTCGATCACCGGCCGCTCCGCGCGATCCAGGACCGCCTCCAGCAGCGGACCGATGTGCTCCGCGTGCGCGCGGGCGTCCTCGTCGAGCAGCGACGCGACGACCTGGCCGTCGTCGCGCACGACCGCGACCGACGATGCGCCGGAGGTGTCGATCGCGAGGAGCACGACGGAAGAGCCTACGAGTGCCGATTGTGTCGGACGGGCAGTACATGCAACACTCCCGCTTGTACTGCTTCACCGATACATAGGATGTCCGATGTCGATCCTGCCGCCCGTCCTGCCGCTGCTCATCGCGATCGTGGCGTTCCTCCTCCTCGGCTCCATCGGCGTGCTCGCGTCGAGGAGCGCCGATCCGATGCAGCACGTGCGCGGCAGGCTCTGGCTCGCTCTCGGCACCTTCGGCGCGGTGCTCGTCGCCTCGTGGGTGTGGGGCACCGAGCGCCCGTCCCTGCTCGGCCTGCCCGTCGTCGTCGGCCCCGGCGCAGCCGCAGCCGCAGGGGTCCTCGTGTTCGCCGCCCTCCC
>NZ_CAXTHO010000020.1:0-8547 GCF_964244015.1 uncultured Amnibacterium sp.
GCGTCGCACGTAGAGGCCCACGAGCCCAGTTTAGGAACCCGATTTAGTGCCCCGACAGAGCAGCAACAGGCCCAGAAACACACGGATCACGACCCAAAAACCAGCGAAATCCGGCAACCATGGCGCGAGTCAGGCTAGATCCTGCAAGCCTGCGGACTACAGACAGCGGCCAAAGTCAGCTGCGGAGGCGATAGTTCCCGGTTGAAGTCTATCGACAGAGCGCTGTGGGAGCTTCCGTGGTGATGAACGACTGGTGATCTGAGCGACTGAACTCAGCTGGATCTTGCTTGAGTCCAAATCTGAGCCGGACGGTGCCAGCGCACGAGTGGCCCCGCGCGTGACCGGCAGACATAAGAGTACTGACCGGCCCAGTGCTCGACGCCATATTAGAGCACCGCTCCGAGAGCTGAGTGCACGCAATATACGGGCGGGTTGGAGCTAGCTTCAGAGCCTGGATGACGTCGTGCCTTGGATTCGCATACGCCGTTCTTCCATTTGAAATGACTACGGCCGAAGGGCGAACTGCTGCAAGGATGGCCGCCGAGACGGCAGGCTGTGCCGCTCCGACAGCAACGCGACCACCATGGTGGGGTGCGATCAGGTACTCAGCACGAACCGACCGGCCGCTCGCAACCAGGTGCCTCCAGCCAACCTCGTCGAGATCGCCCGTCGCCAGGACGAATGGCGACCCGTTGATGTCAATCCGAGCAACCACGCTTGCGGAATTCGACGTGATCAAATCGCCTGAGCTATCAGTCTGGCCCGGGCCCAGTCTGTTAATCTCCAAATCAGGGCTGACGACCTCAATTGTAGCTTGCGCATGCGCGACATGAATACGGCGCCCCTGAATTGCGTCATGATGTTGCACCGACTGGCCCGTTTTCATACGAGCATTTAGTTCAAATACGACGGAACGCCACAACTGCGACCCTTTGACGGAATCGGTGTTCCAATACATGTGCTTTATATCGATGCCCGCGCCAAGCAAAGCAACAAGACCTCTAAGGTGGTCACTGTCAGCGTGCGAGATTATTAACGCATCAATTGAGGTCCTACCCGCCTCCGCCAAGTACTCCAAGAGATAACTCTTTACACCTGTGTCTATGACTAGTGTCGACTGACCGTCTAACACCACAGCGCACGAGCCATGGCCAACGTCGAGAACGTCGACTAACACATTCGACCCCGATCCGAGGTTGACGGCAGTCACGGCCTCTCCCAGTCGTAAACGTACAGGTCTTCCAGATGCTCCGCGCCGAGATTGACCTGAGCGTGATATCGCTCGCCAGTGATGTTTTTTCCTCTAGGCATCCATTTCGGCAAATTGGAATGCCGGAATCCAATAGTTCCGCTGCCCCACGCTGGAATCTCCACAAAAGCCATACGACTCTCGTGGTCGAAGGAAACGAAATGGACTTGAGAACGCCAGGGTTTCCTTTCAACAGAGAAGCTACCTTCGATTTCCTTTAGCGAACCTTCAATCCCGGTAAGGAGGGAAGCGGGGTCGAGGTCGTCAGGGCTCATCACCACTGGCATCCATCGACGGTAGGGAACCATGAAATTTGCCTGCGACTTATCGAAACGAGTGCAAAGGACCGCGGGGATTCCTCGCTGGTACCACTCAGCAACAAGCTCAGCGCCCTCGAAGGACGCATAGCCCGACGGGCGAAGGTTCTGGTCGATGATAGCTGCATCTGCCAGGAAGGGCTTGTCCAAATAATTCCGCAATGTGCCGAGTGACGGACCAACATCCACGGGTTCGCGCTTTGCACGTCGAACGCTATAGCTAAACCCTTGACGGGTCGCCGGGTCATCATCGACCACAGCAATCCTGCGTATCGAGTCGATTGTTCTAACCATTCGACTTCTCCCCGAGATCGAACACCACGGTGAAGGTAGCGCCGCCGAGCAGCCCGTGGCGCTCGGCCGAGATACGACCGCCCAAATCGGATGCGGAGTCGCGCGCAATCGTCAGCCCCAATCCGGTACCTCCGTCTCTGACTGTTTGGCCAGGAAGCCAGATATCTGCCAGGTCAATCCCCTCGATCCCGGGACCGTTGTCGGCCACTTGCAACTCGAAGACCCCGTCCACAATGCGAGTGGCCATCAATACACGACGAGCGGGTTGCTCCGTCCGCTCGAAAGCCGCAAGGCTGTTATTGAGAAGGTTCGTCACAATGGATTCAACTGCGGCATACGTTCCGAACAGTTGAGGCTTTTCCGATTGCTGGAATAATAAGTCAAGCGTGACGTTCCGGCCCCTTAGGAAGGGCTGGAACGTTGTAGCCACGTCCTGAATGAGCGCATGCAGGTCCACCATCGACGGCCGGCGCTTGTGCTGCTGAATCAGCCCCAGGGTTGCCTGAGCCAGTACGTTGAGAGACTCGGTCGCATCTCGTATGGCTCCGAGCGGCTCTGCATATTCTGACAGGTATTCTTCGGGCGCATCAGACCGCAGACTGTAATCGAGAGCATTTCTGGCTAGTGCGATCCGCTTCAATGGATTACCGCTCGATTCATGAGCAAAAGTCGCACTTGTGATGCCCGCCGTACTCAGCGTCCGATATAACTGCACCTCGCGACGTAGAGCATTTGTTTCCCTCGACCTCGCCTGATCGTATCTCCGAAAGGCCGAGTCAACGGTCTTCTTCACCGCTGGGTCGTCAATGTTGTCGATAGATGATTTGATATCGGCGCGCTCGCGACTACTCGCTGTTTCCGCCTCGCGGTTGAGGTTGCGTCGTCTTAGTTCGGCTTGGTCCAGGCGTCGGCGTGCCATCCAGTCGAGCGCGTCTCGACAGAAGTTCTCGAGTGCGACAAATGCCTCATTCTCAATGAAACCTGAGCGATCCGTCTTTTGGACAAGCCTTCCGTCCTGGTTTGAAAGGCTAACCCGCCCAATGGAGTTGTTAGTGGAGGGGCGCTCCTCAGGACTCCGCACTCTCGAGAGGTTGAGGCCAAGCCAGTCGTCCTCAGGGTTGCCATACGGGGAGACCCTCACATCATCACTGTAAAGATGCACGCCACCAAATGCCTGCAGCCACTCGCGAACTGCACCTATCGAAGCAGAACGCGCGGTAAAATTAGCACCGAGCGAGAATGCCCATAAGTCAAAATCTGCGTTCGGTGCTCCTTCATAGGATTTCCGCTTGTGTCCTCGAAGCTCTTCGTGCGCCACAGCCCAAACCGTTTCGCCTTTCCAGTCGAGCACACGCGCTTCACCAATACCGTCTCGAACTTGCGCCTTGAGGTGATATTGCGATTCGGAGAAGTACCGACCTTCGACCGTCTCTCCAAGATCCGCATACTCCTCGGAGTGCAACCTCGTGGAGAATGCGTAAGGGGACTCGTCGCCCTCGAAAGGGTCCGACAGAAGGACCATGGACCGCGCGAGACGCCTCACAGCTACACGGCCGATCGGTTCTCGCAACTTATCGAGGCGAACCATGGTGCCAGGTTGGTCCATAGACGTCGCAGATCTCGATGACACCTCGATTGCCACTTCATCGACGGTGCCCGCGTGGTCGAACCTGTCCCAGTCAAGTACCACTGAGAGCACCTCGGTACCTCCCCGTAGCAGCGTTGTCAGAGTGGCCGTGTGCCCGAGGCGCAACGCTGCGAGCCGTCCGAGGCCCTTGTTGCCGGCGGGCACTCGCCCGAGAGGAGTGCGGCGCGCTGCACTCTTCCCAGACGTCCCAAGCACGAGCCATCCGTCCTGGACAGCAGCGCGTCCCATGCCAGCGCCATCGTCTGTCACTGTTACGGTCGCCCGCGAGCCCAATCCCTCAATAGTGACCGTGCATCTCCGTGCATCGGCGTCGTACGCATTCTTAACGAGTTCGAGTAGCCCTTGGTCGACGCCCGGATTCAGTTCTTCACCGAGACGACGAAGAATATCGGACGAGAAGCGGAGGTGCGTCTCGTCGCTCACAGATCTAACCGCAAATTCCGCATCACCGACACAGTAAGGTGTCGACACCGGATATCGTGATCGAAATATCGAGATACAGCGCTGGACTCAAGGTATTCCCGAAGCTGCTCAAGCGACGCGTTCAGTCCATGAAGAGGCTTGACCACGATCAGATGATTTTCAATGGCAACGGGACTTGGATCGAGCCACACCCGAGTTCTCGCCCTCGGTAACTGGCCCGGACGCGAGGTGCGCGAAACAAGTAACATCGGACCTACCTCCACGCGTTTGGACGTGCGAATAGTCTCGATGATTCCGCTGCTGAGGTTGCGGGCGGTCAGGAATCGACGCACGTCTCCGGTATCAGGGTCCCGATGCGGCACGACAGGACCCACTCGGACCGTACAGATACTCGACAACAGGTTCTGCGGATCGGCGTCACTCCACTCTCCGTTGTCCCGCGTCCAATCGGCAACCGTTGCGCCATCCCGCTCGAACGGCCGCTTTCGAAGTCGCAATCCGAACACGTGAACATCTGTCTCGTTGTCGAACTGGTCGAAAAGCATCCGCTCATCTGTGTACGCAAGCGAGTCGACGACAGCGCGCCATTTCGCGTATCGCGTTCCACTTCGAAGCACGTCCGGCAGAATTGCAAGGACCTTCGTATTGGGGCTCACGGTCCGAAGCACCACCTCAAGGAAGAGAGCGGCGGAGTTTACCTTCCCGCCCGACCAGGCGACCGGATGCTCAGGCTTCATCTGTACAAACGGAGGGTTCAGTACGACGTGCGTTGCGTCGCGGAGCGGCCGTTGATCTCGAAGCAGGTCGGACACTTGCCCATTGAACATACCGTCGTTCGACTTCGAAAGAGCGTTGAGCCTGCTCAAGGCGACACGGACGAAATGATCGTCTCGGTCTAGTGCGCGTATCTCGACAGATCCTTTAAGGTGAGGTTGCCCTGAGAGATAATCAGCAACCGGCAGGAGAAGATCGCCCGCCCCACAAGCTGGATCAACTACAACAGAACCGTTCGCGAGCGTATGCAACTCTTCCTGCCACAACGAAGCGGCCATCGATGCACTCGTGAAGAAAGTACCGTGTTCCCGCATCAACGCGACCGGAGTTGTGGCTCGCAATGCGCTGTACGGACTCTCCAACTCCTCGCCCAAGTCTCCAACGGAATCCAACAGCGACTGAAATGCATGCCTGCTGGACATCAAGGTCATCGGATTGCACCGGGACAAGGTAGGTCTGCTCCGTCGCATCCACACTGAGCCCGCATGTTGTCAACGTACACGAGGGGACCACTTCGAGTCCACGGATCCACGGATCCGCGGGTGATGGGCGCTACCTAGTTTATCGGCTCACTATGAGGTTGGGGGCGTGACCATATCGCGGCACGCCTTGCCCCGCTCGTTGCACGGCCCATGTCGCGACCAGCAAAATCAACTACCAGGGCTTCAATTCGATCGTCGATGTAATTCGACTCAGTCGGGCTACTCGATTAGCCCTCGCAGCGGACGCTGACGGTCTGCGCGGCAGTACGTCGAACCTCGCGGAGGAGGGTCCCACCGACAATTCGCGCGAGCAAGACGTCAGTTTCGGGGTCAACCATTGATTCAAGCCCATGCACGAAGAGACCCCGCAAGGATCCGCCGCATGCAACGCGCGGCCAGATGCGCCCTCTGACATACCCTGATCGACGCCGAGGGTGTGGGTACCTGCAGGCCATGGGCGCCGGGAGGTACCTAGTGCCAAATCCTGCTTATGGCCGTTTGGAGGGGCGGGGCTTCTTCATGGCCTCGGTGCTCGTGGGTGAAGGCGACGGTACGGGCATGTCGTACGACGGATACTCCACTCGTGGAGTGTCCGTCCACTGGCCCGAATTCACCCACGAATCAACTCTCGCAGTCTGAAGTGTCACGCCGGCACCTATCGAGCGAAAGGCGGCGGGGATGGATCGCGGTAGGGCTGGCTGCACATACCACACCACGATGATCAGTGCGCACGCGGCAATCATGAGCTTCCACGGGAAGCGAAACCGCTTTGCGAATGCGCGCTCGAGGCTGATCCCAACGCGCACTGCGAGAGCGACTACTGCCTCCGCTACGCGGTCGTACTCCAGCGATGCAAACGGAGTGCGCCCCAGCACCCGTCTATACGCGGTTGTGAACAGATACTCCGGGTATAGGAGTATGGCTTTGATTGCAGGTTGCGCGATCTGCAAGGCTCGCCCGAGATACTTGAGCGCGGCGGGCAGCATAAGTGCCACAATGACCAATACCAGCATGAGAAAGAGCGCGACACGCACCGGCACTGGGAGCCATGCGGTGCCGGCGCGCCACAGGTCGTTGGTCAGTCCCAACACCGGGCTACTCCTCGTAGCCGTCGAGCACCTCAGGAACGACTGGTTCATCCTTGTCCGGGACAGGATCAGTATCCGTAGCCTCGGTCGTCGCCTTACGCGAAGAGAGAGGCTCCATAGGTGCCCTGAAACGTATCTGTTGCTCTGCCGCATTGAATACCTGCTGAAGGATCCTGCGCGCCTCCTCGCTAACGACATACGACTCAAGCTTGCCGCTCTCTAAGAGCGCTTGGAATGCGCTCATTTGAAGCGCCGCTCCTCGGTTTCTCTCATCCGTTATGAAAGCCGCCACTTCGCCGACGGAATCGGGGTTCTGTGCCAACTGAAGAGCGAGAGCTCCGAAGTTTCCTTCCTCCAAGACGCTTCGGTAGAAAGTCATTTTCTCCTTATCTGTCTCTAGCCGGGCGCGGGTGGCGGCGGCCTCGCGCTGTTGCTTGAGCGCGTCCTCTTCGATTGCCGCCTGTATGGCGCCGAGATCAATTTGGTGAGTGCTTGCTGATTGCGCCGACCGCAGTCTCGTCTCCACTTCATTGCGTTTGATCTCCAATTCGATGCGCTCCCGGGCGTTCTCAGCTTCCGCCGCTTTTCGTTCTCGGTCTCGACGTTGCTCCTTGAGGTGCTCGACGAACTTCGCTGCCCCGGAATCGAGCCGGAGTTCGAGCGCAAAGTTGCGAATGGTAAATGCAGGGTCGTACTCATGGTTCTTGTTCGCTGCGTCCAGCGCTTGCGTCGCGGCACTCTCGGCTTCATGTAAGGCCTCGGCTTCGAATTTGCGGCATTCCACCCTCAGTGTCCTCGACAGGCTCGGGCTGAGGGTTAGTGCGGCGTCCCGAATTCCACGCTTTACAACTTCCTTCGCGTCCGCGACTGATGCAGTGTAGGTGACGCTAGCCAAAAACCCTCCGGCTGCGTCCGAGCACGGGAATGTGGACTCAAAGGTCAATATGTGTTCGGTTAGGTCGACGCGATACATTGTCGGCATGCGTCCGAAGAATATTTCACCGCGCGTTGGCCGGTTGGAGTTGTTCATAATGTCCAGCCCACCCGAAGGCCTATCGACGACAATTGCGAACCGTGCGTCGCTCGCAGGGTAGGACTCGAATCGACCGGTATTGCTCCGTTCGAGAGCCTCGAACGGTACAAATGTTTGCATGCAGCTAGTCACTCTCCACTTCGGCCAAGATTCGTTTAGCGGTAACTGACTTGTCCGGGCCCGTTGACCATTGTGCCAGGTAGCTTCGGAGGCGATCGCGGTCATTCTGGACAGACCCCGGTTGCGTGAGCCCGCCAACGAGTAGCTCTCTTGTCTTGGCAAAGGCGTCCGGATCAAGATCAGCGCGCCGCACAATTCTTCGCATACAAGCAACGACAACCGATGTGTCTGGATACTCGTACCAAGCGATCCGAATGAGCAGGCTGGCAGGGGCGAGCGAGTTGGGTGCCGAAAGCAGTCGCCACGCCTGCGACGAGTATCGAAGGCTGAAGCTGCTCGCGGTTCGAAGTATCGGTATGTAGGCGGCGATAGCTGCTGCACGGCGGGCGTGGTCATCGGTTCGAACGTTCGCGATGCGAGCGAGTTCGGTGAGCACGACAGCGGCCATGTCCGGCTCAAAATCTCCGCCCGCAAAGAACAGTTGATAGACCCCCGAAATGATGTGCTGAGTCACAAAGTCTGGAGCGTCCGCCATCCCGCAGAGGGTCCGTACAGACGCAGCGGGGAAACTCAGACCCACCGGTCCGCCGTATGCGAGCGCCGAGACCGCTTGCAGTTCAGGACTGTCGGTACCCTTCGACCACGTGCTCAGTAACCGCAAGACAATGGGAGCTACTCCGGGAATTGTGGCAGGTAGTCCGAGTGCTCGCGCTGCTGTGACGAGCGAATCCGCGGACGGCGAGTCGGTCCATGGGCGAAGGAGCTTCCAGTAGACGGTTTGGAAGTCGAGTGCGCCTAGTTTGCCGGCGGCCGCCGCGATTCTCAGGCGGACCTCCTCGTCGCCGTCGTCACCTGCGTCCACCATCCATGCAAGCAGCGCCGAAGCGAGCAGGTCGTACTGCTCCCAGACGTGAGTGAGTACCGCGATCGCAAGCGTCCGGCTTTGGACATGAACAAGCTGGGCCGCGACGAGGCCGAACTCAGTCTGGAGAGTGCCTGCTCGCAACTCACACATGGCATCGGCCAACCGGGCGTTCCGGCTCCTTCGAGGATCTGTCGCAACTTCCTCATCGCCAAGCTTGCATGCTTCCTGGATGTAACGCTCGATCCGACTGGCGT
>NZ_CAXTHO010000020.1:8557-35130 GCF_964244015.1 uncultured Amnibacterium sp.
CTGACTGTGGCGTAGGTGCACCCATCGAGGACTGTTGCGCAGAGCAGGAACGCGACCGTGGCGATCGGCCGGTCGGACTCGAACCACTGGCGAGCTCGGTCCTCGCCGTCATCGAGCGCGCGTTCCAATGCTTCGTTTGCGTCAGTGCCGATCGAATCGCTCGACGCAACTGCACGAGCGAATCGGGGCACCTCTCGCATCGGTCGGCGCGACAGGTAGGTCGAAGCCGCTGCCCAACTTCCTGCCCCTCGCAACAGGCCGATCGTCTGAGCGGGGACGCCTGCTGAAGCGAGCTTCTGTTCCAGATGCTTCTCGAGCGTCTGCAGCACGTCGGGTCGTTCTGTGATTCGAACGGTCTGCGGGGCCAAGTCAGGTGACAGGGTCGCTGGCCCGTCGATGGTGATGACCAAGCGCGCTTCTGTCGTGCTTAGCTGCCGTTTGAGCGCACGGACCGTGAAGCTATTTAGCGCGGAAGCCGTCGATGACACGAGCGATTCGACTATCAGTCGCTTGCTCGCATCTGGAAGTGTGGTTGTGAGCCTCGCCAATTGTAGAGCTGTAATGGACGCATCAATTTGATGCGTGTGCGCGTCGAAGTCGAGAAGACTCAGTGCAAGGGTGCCCTTACCGAGTCCGGAGTCGCCATAGAGAATCACAAAGCCTTCGCGCTTAAGAATTGTCGCGGCAAGATCGTGCTGAGGGTGTAGGACGTTGGCTTGCTCAAGCGACCGAACTTCGTCTGCATGAATAGGGGTTACAGTGATCGGGTCATTTTCCCCGCCGTAATGATTGTGAATATCCCTCGCCGCGACGTTGTCGGCCGTGACGCCGCCAGCCACGACGATGCCGAAGCGGCGCCTGTCTGACCCGCCCCACATGTTGAGAATGGCGCCTTCAGAGAGACGGGTCTTGGTAGGGTCGACAGACGGTTCGGCGGCTTGGGTTTCCGAGGCGTCCTCCTTTGACACCTTGGCTTCTGTGTCGTTGCTGGACTGGGCCGTCCTGCGGTCTCCTGCTGGCGGGGAAGGCTGGTCCATTGAGTCGTCAGGCATGCATCGAGTCGCAAGACTACTTTTGGTTCTTTATGTGAATACTACGTCCGGCAACATTCCCGCCGGACTGAACGTCACCGGCGATGTACACGCCGATACGCGGGCCGTCACGCTGCTCCTCGCCACCTTCCTGCCGGAACTCGAGCGGGACACCGTAAACGGCGACCAGAATCTTCCGGACCCGTAGTGCGGCGAGTACTACGTCGCGCGAGGTGGAATCGGTCGAAGCTCGCCGGGCACTGGACAGATCATTGAGAGCCGCATCGAGTTGATCGGAAACGAGTTCGAGAACATCCGTTCGGGCGGGATGGACGCCCCCTGACGTCTCGGTGAAAATACCGTCGGGCGCTTGAATTGAAGGGGCTTCCGCCTTATGCGAAGACGCTCGTCGGTGTCTGATCAGTTCGTTCGCCTGAGAGAATAGGAAGGCGATTCCCTGGGTGACGACGCTCGACTCGACGCCGGTCAAGAGATTCTCAAACATGACCGTCCTCGCGAAGTGGGGGTGCGCTAGGCTTCCTGATGCTAGAGGCCACCATGCCAGTCTCCTGCGGGCAATGTCTAGGCACACCGGCGGCGATCATCAAATGGTTGGCTGAGGGACGTCACCGGCGGTGGGTTCCTGAGAATATGGCCAGCCCGTACGCGGGCGGATGGCTGGTCCCGTGACTCGCCGCTCTCTTGTGTGCCGAGGGGCAACTCGCGCCTGAGGTCTGCGATCAGTTGAGTGGGGAGCAGCGCTTGTGTCGCGAGGCTGGGCGCACGCGAGCGCGAGCTGCGAATCGCCGGACCCTCATTCGCGGTGGCGGGGCGTGGTCGTCAAAGCTGGGTCAGCAACGCGTAGACCTCGCGGACCACGCGCCGCATCGTTTCGGCGCTGAGGGTAACTCCTGCATCGAGCTCACCGAGCTCGATCGTCGCCCACGTCTCGTCCCGTTTGGTGGCCCTGGAGAAGACGACCGATCGGACCTCGCATGCCTCCGCCATCATCAGGGGTTCGGGTGAACCGTTCCGGCGTGACATTCGAACGACGCCGAGAAGCACGACATCGCTGCGCTCGTGGAACCGGTCCCTCGGATCGGGCTCGCGAGGTGTTCGGCCTGGCTGACGACGTCGAAGATGGACGTGAGGCCGTCGAGGTCATCGCGGTTCGTCGTCCACAACGAGTTCGAGCAGCACGTAGTCGAAGTCGCGCACGAGCTGGCCGGTGTTGCCCCGTCGCCGCAGCTGCGAATCGATCACGCAGAAGTCGTTGAGGTTGAGTCCGTCCGCGCCGGCGATGAGCACGAAGCCGGGTCTGATGCCGCGGGACAGGACCTCGACTTCGACGGGCGAGATAGTTGCAGGCCTGACGTACCCGCGAAAACGATTTGGGGTGATTACGCGAGCGGAGGCGAGGCGAGCGCCAGCTAGAAGGCAGCGAGCGCAGCCAGGCTAAGCCGACGCTTTTCACCGTTCGGCACCTGCTAGCGAGGTGAAGCCTGCCGGATTGCTGTTCAAGTTAGAGCCTGGCGATCGACCTGACGACCTCAGTATTGGGGCGGTCCCCGTCCTACCGCCTCTTGCAGACCTTTGTCAGCATGAACACATGTCCACGATGGCCGTCAGGTCGGTGCCAGTCCCGAGCCTCCAAGCGAGCGTCGATCGATTCGTGCGAGGCCTAGAGACCTCCCACAAATTGCTCCAACTTCACGCACGCAAACCTGGCAACCCGGGAAATCAGGCGGCGCTTAGCCCGGCAATCGTCTTAGGCACGATTGCAGCGTTCGAGGGATTCTCCGAGGACTTCACGGCGATCGCAATGGCTGATTCGGGCGCTAGTTTTGCTGAGATCGCTAAGAAAATTGGCAACTGGAATAATCCTGATATTGACACCTTCGCGCAGTACCAGGCGAGTTACTTCCCGAAAGCCGCGGCAGCAATCAAGGTCGGGGCACCGCTCGCCATCTTTCACTGTCCTTATGTTGGGAAAAATAGTTGGAGCTGGAAGAAATTGCCGTGGGCAGAAGTTCGGGAGGACAGTAGATCTTGGATGCAGGTGAGACACCTGCTTACGCACGGGCTCGCGACGGGTTGGCGGTCTGAATTGTGGCCCGGACCAATCAAGCACACCGACCGTCCCGCTTCGAGCGTGCTTCGAGACAATGGTAACGGGCAATACAGCTTGGTTATCCACGGCGCGATCACCTGCGCCCGAATTTACAGCCAAGGGGCGCAAGTGATCGCGGATGCCGTAGCCGCTTCAATTGGTCAGAAGCTCGACTGGTCTCGACTTCCAATCTTCGTTTAAGGACACCCCTCTGCTCCGCTAGTGAGAGGGGCGGCTTCGGCCACGGTAGGGCGTCGTCATCCTTCGGGATATCGGTCAGTTGGAACGCCGCGGTGAAGCTCGTGTCCATCTTCGGAATCCTGCGCGCACCGCTGGGCGTACTCTCTCGCACTGATCATCCTCGGCCAGCTGACGCTTACCCGTTCTACGATATCGCCATGAAGCCGACACAATCGGCATATTGTGCTGACAGTCCTCGACATCGTCATCATCGGATCGATCTGACGCGATCACCGGGACACCTGCAGCGGCCAGACCCCACCGAGGTCGTTCGGGAGGCGCGCCAGCGGAGGTGGCAGGCCAGTACAGGGCAAGGCGCCCGAAACCCCTCGCTAGACCCCTCGCACCCAGCGAGGCGTCTAGCGAGGGGGCGTGGGCCACTCGGCCCCCTCTCGAATCCTCGATCCGTGACAGCACGTCTCAAATAACGAGTCGCGGCCCCGACCGGGCCGCCGGTCGCACAGTCACGGAGCCCGCCGGGCCAGCACCAACACTGCCCTGCTCGAGGAACCGCGCCATTGTTAGCTCCTGATGGGGGGGCGGGAAGAGCAACGCCGCCGAGCGTCGTTCGATCTGCGCCATCACCGAGGGATACGGTCACAATGACGCCCGCTCAGCCGGAGGACAGATGATGCCTCTATCGCACGGCGAGCCTGCGTTTCAAGGAGCTCGAGCGCGTTGCGAGGCAGGTCCGAGACCTCAAACGATCCTGCCGTGGAGAGGCGTCAAGAGGGCCGTTCAGCGCATCAGGCCACTCTGCCGGGGCGCGCGGCCCCTCGGAGCTGAGGCGTCTGCGCCAACCTCCGAGGCGAGTCGGCATGCATGTTCGATCGCCGTCCGCGCCCGCGACGCGTCGAGTTGTTGCGCGGTGGTGATCGCCTCCCCACCGAGAGGTCGCCCACCCGTGATGCCATAGCGGTCGCGGTACGCGGCGACGACGGACACGAGTGCCCTCCATGCCGATGCCCGTGAAGGATCCCGTGGCTCTGGTCCAATCGCGACCACCCAGGGCTCGCGATCGGACCGTGCTGTCTCCGCGAGCACATGTGCGCGCTGCTCGATGAGGCCGCGACGTTGTTGGAGTGCCTCGGCCATCTCTGCTGCCATTGGCCCAGCGGCCTCGGGGATGATCCCGACGATCAGCCGCGGGGACCTGCGTGCACGCGAGGAGCCGGTCGCGTCGACTGTCGCTCGGATGAGGCGCGTCCGGAGGACCGCGGCCGGGTCGTCCGCGTCGTTGAAGCCGCGTGCGGCGACCAGGCGGGGCAGAAGGCGGCCGAGGTCGTGGTGGTGGGCCTCGGCACGGCGCAGTTCTGCCGTGAGCGGGCCGAAGGCTCTGGAAGCGATGGCGCCCTCTGCTTCGCTAGCAGTGAGGCCGCTGCGATGTACGAGGGCGGCCCACCGGTCGTGCTGTGCGGCGGCGGCGATGGTCTCGTACTCGGCTGCGAGTTGAGCGATTGAGGTCCATGCCTGCTGCTCTGTGCTGATCGTCTCGTGGGCCGAGCGCTCCGCACCGACGTGCCGTAGGACTCCGGCGAACACGCCTCGTACCGTGGCGTCCGGGGCGACAGCGGGATTCTGGGTCGTGTGGGCATCGTCGGGACGATCGATTGCCACATAGGCGACGTTCGACGAGCGACCGCGGGTGAGTCCGACGTACAGCTGCTCTCGCGTGGTCGAGGGGTCGACGAGCACGTGGGCGGTGTCGACGGTGCTGCCCTGTGCCCGGTGTGCGGTGATCGCGTAGCCGAGTTCAACGTGCTCGGCCACGTACCCGGCCGGAAGTACGACTCGCCCGCCCCATCTACGCCCGGGACGGCGGATCGTGACCGCACGATCGGCGTGGATGCTGGTCACTTCCCATCGGTCGCCGTTTCGGACCCAGTCCCTCCCAGAGCGCAGGCGCCGGTCGTTGCGGCGAGTGATGATGAAGTCGCCTGGTGAAGCGTGACTGCCATCGTGGAGCGGTACCTCGCGGGATGCGTCGACGAGTCCCTGCAGAACGAGGTCGGCGCGGGCGCGGCGGTTCAATTCCGTGACGGTCTCGCCCCGGTCGGAGATCAGCACCGTCGCAAGGCCGGCGGCGCGATCGCGGGACCACGCCGCATACGCAGCCTGGGTCGCCTCCTCGATGGCGCCGCCGCGCAAGCGATCGTGGTCGACGTACGCGTCGATCGCTTCATCGCGTCCGTGCCGAAGGTCGAGGGATGCCGGACCCTCCCACGGGTTGCGGAACCGACGGATGTCGGTCAGCTCGGGCGCGTCCTCGCGGTCGTTGACGAGCATCGCGAACGCACCGCCCGCGTCGACGGCCTGGAGCTGCGCGAAATCGCCGACGAGCAGCAGCTTCGCGCCCGCTTCCGAAGCAGCATGCGCGATCCGGTCGAGCATCGGGGTGCCGGCGAGCGATGCCTCATCGACGATCACGAGCTGGCCCGCGACGAACGAGTGTCCGATGGTGCGGTGGTGTTGCCACCACATCGACAGATTCTCTGTCTCGATCTCCAGATCGTCGGCCAGGACCTGTGCGGCGGCGGCAGAAGGCGCGAACCCCACGACCGAGCTCGGCCCGTGCTGCGATTCCCAGGCGCGGCGGAGTCCTCGCATCGCGGTCGTCTTCCCTGCCCCGGCTGGCCCGACCAGCACGTCCAGGACCCGTCCGGACGTCGCCACCGCCGTCAACGCAGAACGCTGATCCTCACCGAGTCGGACGCTCGCGAGCCGGCGGCCGCGCATCACGTTCTCGGTGGCCGCCGCCGCGATCGCCGGTCCGCGCTGATCGCGGCCGTGATGCAGCAGACGGTCTTCCGCCGCAAGTAGGGCTTCGGAGGAGTACACGGTCGAGTACCGCGGTCGGAAGCAGCTCGTGCCATCAGGACGCCGATACAACTCCGGAGTCGAAATCACCTCGGGCGGTGTCAGCCGCAGCGACGCACGCTCTGCCGCCTCCACGACACCAGCAAGGAGCGTTTCGCGTTCCGCCGTCGAGACAAAGCTCCACCCCCTCGTCTGACGGACAGCCTCCGCGTACAGGTTCCAGCGCCGCCACGTCGACCGCTTCTCCCCCACCACCTCGACCACCGACTCAGCCAGGGCCGTCCGCGTCTCCTGCGACACGTCACCCGCCGCGACCTGCGACATCGCACCCGGCGCACGGACCACGCCGGATGCCCAGTCCGTCGCATCCCGACCGAGGACCACGGTCGCCCGCGTCCGCCAGTCGCCAGTCAGGTCCGCCAAGGAGCGGATGACCTTGTCCGGGCGGGTCGAAAGCGTCGCCTGCTGCCGGAGCCGGATGATCGTCGCCCTCGACGGCTGCCGCCCGTGCGCCGTCACGTACGCCGAGATCAGCCGGTCCTTCTCGACCTCGATGTGCCGCGACCGGGACGAAAACTCCCCCACCAGCACCTTCGGCACCGCCGCGAGCGACCAACCCGGATTCCGATCCCGCCCCCGAGCCCGCCGCTCCCACCCGACACCGAGCACGCTGGTCAGCCGGTCTGCGAACAGGGCCTCATGCAGTTCCGACAGCGCCACCGTCGCCGCGTGCAGCGGCCGCCCGTCCAACGACCTCCACCGCTCGTCCATGACCGTGTTCACCTTGTTGCTCACGACCACGTGGGTGTGCAGATGCGGGTCCCCGGCGCGAGAGTCGAAGTGGTCGAACGCCGCCGCAATCAACCCAGAAACCGCGACCTGCGCTACCGCACCATCAGCCGCCGAGACACCAACCCGGGTCGCTGCGAGCTCACGCTCCATGAACGCGATCACATCGGCAACGGAGGCATGATGCGCCTCGACGATCGCCGCCTGCGTTCGAGCATCCGCTACCGCCCAGAGCGCCGACGCGGACTTCGGCACCGAGAACGTGAAGTCGTAGCCCGCCACTGCCCGACGCCCACCCCGAGCACGCTCCTCCACCTCGATCGCAGCCTCCGCCCGCGTGCGCGCCTCCCCCACGAGTGCCGGGTCTATCGCCGCCACACGTTCGGCGACGCGATCCGCGACGCTACGAAACACCGGATACGGACGCCCCAGTGGGGCCGCCGTCACCGGATCGTGGCCCGTACCGATGAGCAGTTGGAGTTGCACCTCCGACACTCGATCACCCGCGGTGAGTTGCCCATCCCCCAAAGCACCCAGTCCGCTCCCCATCCAGCGGCCGGGCGGAGTGCCCTCCTCCGTGTAATACCGGGTCAACGGCGTCGACAGCAAACGATCGCCATCCCCAACCGCCACCGACTTCAACAGATACCGGAACCCGTCGCCCGACGACATCACCCGCATCGAGACCGTCACCGGGCAGCACCCACACCAGAGAGGTGCGCGACTCGACCCCCGAATCACGACGCCCGAGGGACGCGCCGACGTCACGGCCGGCACGGTCGCCCTCACTCTGCAAGACGCGTGGCACCGACGGGCTCGGTTTTCGCGCGAACGGCGCTCACCCGTCAGCACGTCGCCGGAGATCGGTAAATCTCATGTCGAGAAAGCCGAAATGGTCTTCACCGCCTGGCCCGCGCACGTGACGGCAACCCCGCGGGCCAGCCTGATCCGACGCGGGTACTGGCAGCTACTCCTTCACTGGACGCGCACCCGCTTATGTCACCCCGTGTCCACTCGTCTGCTCCGGGAGCAGAGACGTTCGAGGTCCGCCCAGCGTTCCTGCCACACCTTCACGAAAACCGTCCGGCCGAACGCGTCACGCAAGACACGCCGCCATGAGACCCTCGCCGCCACGAACACCCTGGTAGCAATGTCTTACACCTCACGCCCAAGAACGGGCACAGAACAGAATTGGAGCACCCGTGACGTTGCAGGCCGTCGGCCGCCGGCGATCCACTTCCCCACTTCCTGATCACTTTGAGGACACAGATCGCGACATCATCTTCCGGTCAGACGGAGCAGTATTTATGGGATCCGTCGACGTATTCCTACTACATTGGGCAGACGTGGATGTTGTAATCAATGCTCGGTTGCACGACAGCGAGGACGACCCGAATGTCTCCTACTGGGACATCATCGCAATCGGTCCTGAAGCGCGCCCGTCCTTCGGCACAAATCCGCCGAATGACGCTTTTACCTCGCCTAGGCAGGCGAGTGAGGTCACGCGAATCGCAGCTGAGTGCATTCTAGTTTGGGGTCAAAGTTTCGCTCGCGACTATCGAGTAAGAGCTGACGGACAGGTCTTTCAGTTGAGCAGCTTTGGCTACAACTCGAATTGAGTAGGTCGAAAGAACTTTACCCCGTCACCTAAACCGAAGTTTTGCTTCGATAGCGAAGCCAGTAACAATTAGCCTCGGCGCTACCCGCGCCCAAAATGCCCTGGAGAAAGTATGTCCGTGCAGACACTGCAAGACGCGCTATCAGCATTCGACACACTCTTTCAATCAGGCACCTCTGACGGCGAGCTTCTCACCGGAGTTCAGCAGATCATTAAGCAGCTTCCGGTCGAGATGATCGACGGTGCGACTCCCGAGGTGTGGCTCGCCTACAGCGGATACGACGCGTACGATAACAGGCTGAACGATGTAGCGCGCGGCCTCAGTGCGGCTAGCAACTCCGGATAGCGTGCTCGGTGGCGCTCGGGCCAAACCTCGCGGATGAGGTGAAGAATGTACTTGACCTGACCTGCATCGAGTTCGAAATACACAGTGTCCGGCTCATCCGCGCGTCTGGTCGCTCGGATTGGATTCGCAACGACGACGGCCCCGTACCGGGAGTTTTGAATCGACCCGGCAACGGAGAGATGACCTTGCTGAATCGCCCAGTCGAACATGAGAGACATCACATTTCGAACCTTGTTCGACGTGGTCGCCGACTTGTCGCGGGCGATATCCATGAGCAGCCCGTCGGCACGATGGGCTGTGATCTCGGCGATTGGAATGACGCCGGCGCGCGGGATGACATGCGCGCGGATGACCGATGCGTACCCGTCCACCGTTTGTTCACGACGCTGGCGCAGCACTCGCGGATCGTCGTCGTGGTAAGTAGCCTTCAGCCAGGCCGTCGCCAAATCGGCGACGGTCAGGAGCTGCACTGGGTTAGCCAACACTCGACCAACGACCACATCGACTGCAACCTGCAATGCGGCGAGAGCGGCTTGCTCAGTAGGCCCGCTGCCACTCGGACGACGCTCGCGCCCACCGCCGTCATACACACGCGCGCGCGCGACGATTAGGCCGCTCTGCTCGATGGTGTACGTCACGGCACCGAGTTCGCCGACAGGCCGCTTTGGTCGTCCCATCAGTCGTCGCTTCGGTCAACCGGCCCAACAATGCGCCCCGCGATGAACGCTTCGACGTCTGACTCGCGGTACCGCACGTTGTGGGACGACAGTGCCACGAAGGGCAGGCCGAGCCCTCGCCTCCGAGCACGCCCTGTTCGCCAATCAGCGAGCGTTCTAATCGGGATGCCTGTGTGGTCGGCAAGCTGTTGCGGGGTCCAGAGCCGGGGACGGTCTTCGGTCACGTCACGTAGGTGTGCGGTGCCTCCCGCAGACCTCCAGCGGACGCCGTGGCTCGATCGAGAGCCGGCTAAACGGACGAGTTTTCGGACAGACCCGATGGCCACTCCGCCGATGCTTGACATCGAATTCCCTGTAGTTGCAGGGAAGCGTCGCTCTACGCGGACCCTCCGGATCTCAGACCCGCAAGCCGAGCTCTACTACGGCGTCTGATCCGCCGCGCGCACGCGAGGCCGCCGCTCCCTCCGGGAACGGCGGCCTCCGCCGTGTCCGACGCCTCCTCAGCAGGCCGGGTCAGCACCTGAGCAGGCCGTTCTCGCGTCGGCAGGCTGTGGCGACCGATCTCAGCCTGCCGGAGTGCGGAGAGCCTGCCGAGTGGGGACGGTGCGCGGCTCATCGCACGGGCGCGTGCTGACGCATCACGTCCTGCACGCACTCGAGCAGGAACGACCAGTCGTACATCACGGTCGCGTAGCCGAACCGGAGGACGATTCTGCCGTCCCGCATGATGATCGCCTCCCGGACGCGATCCGCGGTGAACGCCTTCTTCTGCGCATGCGTGCCTCTGCCGTCGAGTTCGAGGACGAGCCAGTCGTCGATGAGCACATCGACCCGGTAGGCGCCGCGGACGACGATCTGGATCGTGCTGTGGATCCCAGCCGCCCAGAGGCCGAAGCGGACGATGGACTCGATGCCGGAGCCGGAGTCCGGATGCAGGCGATTCGCGAGGTGATGGGTCCTGAGCGGGCCCTCCAGGATCAGTGCGCCGACGCGATTCCGCTGGATCACCCGCTTGTGCAGCAGTGAGTCGAGCGTCGCCACGACGAATGCGGGCGGCTGGCAGATCAGCAGGTCCGCGATCGCGTGATCGATCGGTGTGACCGCGAACGCAGAGCCCGTGGCCGCCTCCTTCGGATGCCAGTGAGCGATGATGCCATCAGGGGTACCCCGTCGAGCCAGCCTCCTCCCGGAGGCGTGCGAAGGAAATCCGACGTGCTCACCCGCATCGGGAGGCAGCCAGCCACCGTGCAGCGCGAGCGCCGAGACGCAGCTGATCCGACCACCGAGCCTCATGGCTCGAACAGCACCGCGGTCCGCACCAGGGCGGCAGTACCAGCCGCGGATCACCCGCTCGAGAACGCCGGCGGCGATCTCGGCTCGTATCCGCTCGACGGTGTAGCCCTGAGCGCGCAGCTCGTCCGTGGTGACGAAGTTGAAGGCCGACATGCAGGCGACCCTGTCGGCAGAAGCGTCCCTCCGTCGGCTGATCGAGGCCACGAGGGCGCGAACGGCATCGAATCGACCTGTGGAGGAGCGGATGCGCGGGGCCGCCCACTGGGCCTCCGCACTTGGGCAGGCTCTCCGCACTTGGGCAGGCCAGATCGGCCGCTGGAAGCCTGCTGAAGTGATCTCAGCCTGCCGAGGTGCTCCTGCAGCCTGCTGACGTGCCGGGTCAGGCGAAGAGGCGCTCGAAGATGGCTCGGGCGCGGCGGGTGGTGCGGAGGAGGTCGTCCTCCAGCTGGGCGGCGGAGCCCGGCGGGTACTCCAGGATCCGTGCGATGCCCTCGAGCGCGGCGCGGTCGGTGGGGAGCAGGTCGGAGGTGCGGTTCGTCCACAGCGTGATCGCGCTGCGGAGGCGCGACGCGAGCACCCAGGCCTGACGAAGCTGCGCCGCGTCGTCGCGGTCGATCAGCGCGGCGGCGACCGCCGCGTCGAGCGCGCCGAGCGTGCTCCGCGTCCGCAGCGCGGGGATCGTCGCCCCGTGTCGGAGCTGGATCAGCTGCACGATCCACTCGACGTCGGACAGACCGCCCGGCCCCAGCTTCAGATGCCGGGTGGGATCGACCCCGCGTGGGAGACGCTCGGTCTCCATGCGCGCCTTCGTGCGCCGGATCTCGCGCACCGAGCCGTCGTCGAGGATCTCGGGGTAGCGGAGGCGGTCGGCGAGGGCCTCGAAGTCGGTCACGAGCGTGCGGTCCCCCGCCACACCGCGGCCGCGCAGCAGCGCCTGCGACTCCCACGTGAGCGACCACCGCGCGTAGTACGCCTCGTAGGAGCGCAGCGACCGGACCACCGGGCCGTTGCGCCCCTCCGGCCGCAGGTCGAAATCGAGATCGAGCGGCAGCCGCGGGTCGGCGGTGAGACGCTTGACCTCCGCGACGAGCACCCCCGCCTGCCGCTGCGCGACCTCGTCGCTCATCCCCGCGATCGCGCGGTAGACCGCCATCACGTCGGCGTCGGAGCCGAAGCCGTTCTCCGCTCCCCCGTACCGGCCCATCGCGATGATCGCGAACTCCGGCCAGGGGCCGTCGTCACGCCGCACCGATCGCACGCAGCCGGCGAGCAGCGCGGTGGTGATGTCCGCGAGCGCGGGCCCGAGCTCCTGCACCGAGATCGTGCCGAGCAGAGCGCCGAGCGCGAGCCGCAGCACCTCCCGGCGTCGCGCGATGCGCAGGGCCGCCGCCGCCTCGTCGCGGGACGGGTTCCGCAGCACGGTCGCAGAGGTCTCCGACCGCAGCGCGCTGCGCGGCCGAGGCCGCAGATCGGCGTCCCGCTCCAGCCAGGCCGCCGCCTCCGGGTTCGTCTCGAGCAGCCCGACGACGAACCGGGACTCGGAGAGCACGGTCGCGAGGCGCCTCGCCGCGGTCGGCGAGTCCCGGAGCATCCGGAGGTACCAGGCGGTGTCGCCGAGCCGCTCCGACAGACGCCGGAACGCGAGCAGCCCGAGGTCCGGCGCGGGCCCCTCCGCGAACCACTGCAGCAGCACCGGGAGCAGCGTCCGCTGGATCGCCGCCCGTCGGGAGACCCCCGCGGTCAGGGCCGCGATGTGCTGCAGCGCGCCCTTCGGGTCGAGGAAGCCGATCCCCGCGAGCCGGTCGACGGCCGCCTCGGGGGTGAGCATCAGCTCCTCCTCCGGCAGGCGGCTGACGGCGGTGAGGAGCGGCCGGTAGAACAGCCGCTGATGCAGCCCGCGCACGCGGGCGCGAACCCGCGCGACGCGATCGGCGAGTTCCGCTCCGCTCGCACCGACGCCGCTGGACCGGGCGACGATCCGCAGCTCCGCGTCGTCCGTCGGGAGCAGGTGGGTGCGCTGCAGGCGGCGCAGCTGGAGGCGGTGCTCCACGAGTCGGAGCACGCGGTAGTCCTCGCCGAACTCGGCGGCCTCCACGCGGCCGATGTAGCCCTGCTCGGTCAGCGACCGCAGCGCGGGAAGCGTGGCGCGGGCGTGGATCCGGTCGTCGGTGCGGCCGTGGACGAGCTGCAGCAGCTGCACGGTGAACTCGACGTCCCGCAGCCCGCCCGGTCCGAGCTTCAGCTGCCGGTCGGCCTGCCCCGCCGGGATGTGCTCCTCCACGCGCTGCCGCATCCGCTGGGCGTCCCGCACGAAGTCGCCGCGGCCGGACGCCTGCCAGACCTTCGGCCGCACCGCCTCCACGTACCGGAAGCCGAGCTCGAGGTCACCGGCGATCGGCCATGCCTTCAGCAGCGCCTGGAACTCCCACCCGGACGCCCATCGCTCGTAGTAGCCGATGTGGGAGGCGAGCGTGCGGACGAGCGCGCCGGTGCGGCCCTCGGGGCGCAGATTGGCGTCGACCTGCCAGAGCGGCGGCTCCGCATCGGTGTCGTCGATGACCCGCATGAGCCGGGTCGCGAGCCGGGTCGCGATCGGCACCGGGTCGAAACCGGCCGCGGGATCGGTGCGGTCGGTGACGAAGATCACGTCGACGTCGCTGACGTAGTTCAGCTCCCTGGCGCCCGCCTTCCCCATGCCGATGACGGCGAGCGGCACCGCCTGGACGCGGTCGGGGCCTGCCGACGCGGCGACCTCGGCCCGCGCGACGGCCAGCGCGGCGCCGAGCGCAGCACCGGCCAGATCGGACAGGGCGGCGGCGACCCGCTCGAACACCGCGGCCCCCGAGGGCTGCTCGAGGTCCCAGGCGGCGAGGCGGGTCAGCTCGCGGCGGTAGGCGCAGCGGAGGGCTCGACGTGCCTCGACGCCGACCAGCGTCGCGACGCCGGCCTCGGCGCCGACGGCGCCGAGCAGCGCGCCGCGCAGGGCCTCGGGCGACGGCGGGATCGCGAGCGGTGTCCGCAGCACGGAGAGCGCCTCCGGACGGCGGATCAGGAAATCCGCGAGACCGCTCGAGGCGCCGAGGACCATCGCGGTGCGTCTCGCCGCGGTCGGCTCGGCGAGCAGGGCGCCGACCGACACGGAATCACGCCCCGCGAGCCGGCAGAGCGCCCGCAGCGCCTCGTCCGGCGACCCGACCGGCCGGTCGAACGCGTGCAGGACCTCGGAGGAGTCCAGATCGAGACGCTCGGCGAGCTCGGCGATGTCCGCGCGGGCGGCCGTCAGGTCGACGAACCCCGCGCGGGCGAGGTCGGCGAGACGCAGCTCGCCCCGAGCCTCCCGAGACCCGCGGCGGGCGCTCCCGTCAGAGGAGCTCGAGGTTGCTGGCGAGCTCATAGGGGGTCACCTGCGCCCGGTACGCCTCCCACTCCCGCCGCTTGTTCGCGAGGACGTAGCGGAAGACGCGCTCGCCGAGGGTCTCGGCGACGAGTTCCGAGTCCTCCATCAGCCGGATCGCGGTGTCGAGGTTGGTCGGCAGCGGGTCGTAGCCGAGCGCCCGGCGCTCTCCGTCGGACAGCGACCAGACGTCGTCCTCGGCCTCGGGCGGCAGCTCGTACCCCTCCTCGATGCCCTTCAGTCCCGCGGCGAGCATCAGCGCGTACGCGAGGTAGGGGTTCGCGGCGGAGTCGATCGCCCGGTACTCGACGCGGGACGACTGGCCCTTCGTCGGCTTGTACAGCGGCACCCGCACGAGCGCCGAGCGGTTGTTGTGCCCCCAGCAGACATAGCTCGGCGCCTCGTCGCCGCCCCAAAGCCGCTTGTAGGAGTTCACGAACTGGTTGGTGACCGCCGTGATCTCGGGCGCGTGCTTCAGCAGGCCGGCGATGAAGCGCCGCCCGATCGTCGACAGGTGGTACTCGCCGCTCGCGGAGAAGAACGCGTTCGCGTCGCCCTCGAAGAGCGACAGGTGCGTGTGCATCCCGCTGCCGGGCTTGCCGGACAGCGGCTTCGGCATGAACGTCGCGTAGACGCCCTGCTCGATCGCCACCTCTTTGATGACCGTGCGGAACGTCATGATGTTGTCCGCGGTGGTGAGGGCGTCCGCGTAGCGGAGATCGATCTCGTTCTGCCCGGGACCCGCCTCGTGGTGGCTGAACTCGACCGAGATGCCGAGGTCCTCCAGCATCCGCACGCTGCGGCGGCGGAAGTCGTGGGCCGTGCCGCCCGGGACGTTGTCGAAGTACCCGGCGGAATCGACCGGCTCGGGCCCGTTCGGGCCGATCGCGCTCGACTTCAGCAGGTAGAACTCGATCTCGGGGTGCGTGTAGAAGGTGAAGCCCGCGTCGTTCGCCTTCGCGAGCGCCCGCTTCAGCACGTTGCGGGGGTCCGCGGCGGCAGGCTGCCCGTCGGGCGTCAGGATGTCGCAGAACATGCGTGCGGTCGGGTCGATCTCGCCGCGCCACGGAAGGATCTGGAAGGTGCCCGGATCAGGCATCGCCAGCACGTCCGCCTCGTACGAGCGGGTGTAGCCCTCGATCGCGGAGCCGTCGAAGCCGATGCCCTCGGCGAACGCCCCCTCGACCTCAGCCGGGGCGATCGCGACCGATTTCAAGGTGCCGACCACGTCGGTGAACCAGAGGCGGACGAACTTGATGCCGCGTTCCTCGATCGTGCGAAGCACGAAGTCGCGCTGCTTGTCGACCACGGTGTCCCACTCCTCGTCCGGTGATGGTGCTGGGTTCGGCGTCGGAGCCGCTCCCAAACCTACTGGTCGCGTCGGACACCCGCGTCGTGCTGCGCGCAGCCTCCGCCCATGGCCGACCCCCGCGCGAAGGTGCGCACCCGGCACTTCCTCGACGCGAAGCGGAACGGGGTCAGGATCACCGGGCTGACCAGCTACGACACCAACACCGCCGCGATCTTCGACGAGGCCGGGATCGACTTCCTGCTCGTCGCATCGTCGAGCCGGTATCCCGGTGATGGCGCACATCGGCTTCACGCCGCAGAGCGAGCACCGCCTCGGCGGGCATCGGGTGCAGGGGCGCGGCGCGGACGCGGAGGAGCTGCTGCAGGACGCCCTCGCCGTCGAGGACGCCGGGCGTGGAGGCGTTCAGGGCCGACGTCGCGTCAGGGAGCTACCCCGCTCCGGAGCACGAGTACGAGTAGACCGACGCCTGCGTTTTGAAGGTGGTCTGGGGCGGTCGAGATGCGACCAGGCAGATGCCGGACCGCCCCAGAACTCCTTCAAAACGACACCTCGAGAACGCAACCCCGCTGGGTCCCCCCCGGGAGGCGCAGGCGCCTCAGCGACTCAGTCGTCCTCCGCCGCGATGCGCTTGCTGTTCGCCGCGATCCGGGCGGGCGCGCCCTGCGCCTCCTCGCGCGTCGCGTAGGGACCCGCCCGATCGGACCATGGCGACTGCGCGCCGTGCTCGACCTCGCCCGTCTTCGTGTTGAACCACCACTGATCGTCGTCGGCCACGGCTCGCCCCTCATCGCACGGGCGGTCGACCGCCCTGAGGGGGCATGCTAACGCGGGCGCTACTGTGACCCCCGTGGCGCAGGCGATCGGCATCGACATCGGCGGAACCGGGATCAAGGGCGGCCTGGTCGACCTGGATACGGGTCAGCTGATCAGCGACCGGGTGAAGCGCGCGACACCGGAGGGCGGCGAGCCCGACGACGTCGTCGCGGTCGTGAAGTCGATCCTCGCGGAGCTCTCGCAGGCCGACGACAGCGCGCCGATCGGTGTCTGCTTCCCCGCAGTCGTTCGCAACGGGCACACCATGTCGGCGGCGAACGTCTCGAAGAAGTGGATCGGTCTCGCGGCGGAGCAGCTGTTCGAGCAGGCGCTCGGCCACGACATCACCTTCGTGAACGACGCCGACGCGGCCGGCTACGCGGAGAGCGATTACGGCGCCGCCAAGGACATCGACGGTCTCGTGCTCATGACGACCCTCGGCACCGGGATCGGCAGCGCGATCATCTACCGCAACCTGCTCGTGCCGAACGCGGAGCTCGGCCACATCGACATCGGCCCGCACCGCGACTACGAGACGTACGCGTCGAACGCGGTCCGGGAGAAGAAGGAGCTCAGCTGGCAGCGCTGGGCCGGCCGGTTGCAGACCTACTACTCGACGCTCGAGCAGCTCTTCTCCCCCGACCTGTTCATCGTCGGCGGAGGCGTCAGCAAGAACGCGGACGAGTTCTTGCCGTTCCTGAACCTCGATACCCCGATCGTCCCGGCGGCCCTGCGCAACAACGCGGGCATCCTCGGCGCCGCGTCGCTCGCCGCGCACGGCTCCGGCGACCGCACCACCGCAGGCGCCGAGCACCTCGTCCGCGCCACGAACGAGACCACGCCTGTCGTTCCCTCCTGAACCCCGCGAGTAGGCTCCCGGACGGGAACGGGCCGGCAGACGGTCGCGTCGTCGCTCGCGAGGGCGGCGCCGAGGAACGTCCGGGCTCCGCAGAGCAGGGCGGTGGGTAACGCCCACCCGGGGAGACCCGAGAGCAAGTGCAACAGAGAGCAGACCGCCTCCGCTGGTCGCGAGATCCGCGGCGGTAAGGGTGAAACGGTGGTGTAAGAGACCACCAGGGGCCCGTGTGAGCGGGCTCGCTGGGTAAACCTCGCCCGGAGCAAGGTCGAACAGGGACCGATTCGGCTGCTCGCCGATGGTCCCGGGTGGACCGCTGGAGGGGCGTGGCAACGCGTCCCCGAGATAGATGGCCGTCACCGGCGCCGCAGGGTGCCGGTACAGAACCCGGCGTATCGCCGGCCCGTTCCCGCATCGACCACCGAGCCGCCGCCCTGACCGCCGGGCGCGGGCGCACTTGCGCCGCTGAGCGACAGGTGCCCGTGCGCGCCGGGCCGCGACTGTCCCGGCGGTGGACAATTCGCGTGGCGGATGAGGCGGTTCAGTTCAGGATCGAGATCACCAGGTTGACCGTCGTCGCGACCACGATGGCGCCGAGCACGTACGAGATGAGCGCCTGCCGCAGCACCAGGGCGCGGATGCGGGAGTCGCTGATCGTGGTGTCGGAGACCTGGTAGGTCATCCCGAGCGTGAAGCCCACATAGGCGAAGTCGACATAATCGGGCGGCTCCGTCTGGTTGAAGTCGATCCCGCCGGCGGTGCCGGAGTAGTACGCCGCTGCGTAGCCGAGCGTGTAGATCGTGTGCACCGTCAGCCATGAGGCGGCGACGCACAGGACGCCGAGCACCGCCGCCGCGGGCCCCTCGCTCCTGGCACTCGCGACCAGCAGCAGCGCGACCCCGGCCAGGCTCGCGACGCTCGCCACGAGCAGGATCACGTGCGCGGCGCCGATAGTCGGATCCTCGCTCGTCGCACGGCGCCTCGTGGTCTCCGCGTCCATTCGGCCGATCGCGATCCACGTCCAGAGGAGGTAGAGCGTCGCCGCGGCCAGCCAGCCGACCGCGGGCCCGAACTCGGCGCCGAACGGGATCGCCACGGCGATCCCCGCCACCGCGCCGACGATCCCCGCGACGACGAGCCGGCGACCGGCGAGGCCGTGCCGTCTCCGCGGGGCTGCGATCACCGTCGTCAGCCGGTCAGGACCGGACGAGGATGCAGTTGCTCTCGGGGTCGAGCACGATTGCGTCCGCGGGCGCACCCCGCACCGCCGCGAGGTCGGCGCCGGTCAGCGCCATGTTGCTACCCTCCGACACCGCGCCGACGAGCCGGGCGGCGCCGATGCCGTACCGCGTGCGCTGCTGGTCGTAGAACCTCACGAGATCGGCGGGCAGCTCTGCCGCGAGGGCGACCCTCCGCTCCGCAGCGTCGGTCTGCTGCGCGGTGAGGCCGGACAGGGCGTCCTCCCGGTCGGTGCGGAGCGCGGCGATGCGCTCCTCGAGCGCGCCGAGCTGGTCCGCGACGGCCTGTGCGGCGGCCTCCACGGACTCCAGCTGCTCCATCAGCGTCAGCTGGTCGTCTTCGAGCGCCTCCCGCCGCCTGCGGAGGGAGGCGATCTCCTGCTCCAGCCCCTGCACGTCCTTGGCCGAGCTCGAGGTCGCCAGGCGGCTGCGATCCCGGTCGAGCCGCTGCTCGACCGTGCGGACGTCCGCCTCGAGCCGGCCGATGCGGGCGCGGAGATCCTCCAGCTCACCGCGTCGGTCGGCAGCGGTGCGCCGCAACGCGACCCGCTCGCCCTCCGCCGCGGCGATGTCGCGGGCCTGGTCGAGACGGCGCCGGTGCTGGGCGATCCTGGTGAGCTCGTCGTCGATGCGCTGCAGGTCGAGCAGTCGCGCCTGGGTGGCGGGGGGCGCCGTGATGCCCGGAACGGTCATCCGTCCACAGTATCGGCGGGGCCGGTCGCCGGCCGGGCGGTGCGGCTGCGTCGGGTCCCGCCGGCCAGCCCCGCGAGGACGCCGATCAGCAGCGCGGCGGCGATGCCGAGCGCCGGCCCGCCGCGGAGCCCGGAGGACGCGGGTAGCGCGAGCGCGGTGAGCACCGGGCTGGCGGCACCGGGCACGAGCCCGTCGCTGAGCAGCCAGCCGACCAGCGTCGCGAGCGCGAGGCCGGCACCGCTGATGCGGGGACGTCGGGCGCCTGCGGTGACGACCAGCAGACCGGCCCACGCGGCGACCGGGACGCCGATCAGCGCTGCGGCGGCGAGTGCGGCGCGCGACGGGTCGACGCCGCCCGCGAGCAGTGCGAGGGCGCCCGCGAGCGCGAGGAGCCCGGCCGCGGCGGTCCCGAGCCGGACGGGGCGCCCGGCGCCCAGCAGCCGCGCGGCCGCAGCGCCGGAGGACCGGAGCAGCACGGCCGGCAGCGTCACCGCGGAGATCAGCAGGATGACCAGCAGCGGGGCGGCCAGTGCGCTCGCCGATGCGTCGGACAGCGCTGCGGCGAACTCGTCGACGGGCGCTCCCCCTCCGGTCAGCCGGGCGGCGATCACGGTGCCGGCACCGAGCAGCACGGCACCGCAGAGGACGGCGACGGTCGAGCCGACTGCGGTCGACACCGGATTCGCGATGTCGGTGCGCCAGCGCGCGACGTCCGACCCGCAGAGGACCAGCAGCAGGCCGACGGCGACGAAGCCGCCGACTGCCGAAGCGACTCCGCCCGACGCCGTGGCCGCGACGGGCGCCGCGCCGTTCGGTGCGAGCACGAGGGCGATGAGGAGGGTGCCGATCGCTCCGGCGACCGCGGCGAGCAGCGTCAGGATCGCGGTCGCCCTGGCAGGCAGGGCGGCGGTGAGGATGGCCAGCACGGCGACCACGGCGCTGCCGAGCAGCGCAGCGTTCGAGGACCCGAGCCCGAGCGCGCCGGTGCGGTCCGCCCACGAACCGGCGGTGGCGCCGACGAGGAGCAGCACGGTGGCAGCGGCACCGAGCCGGGCGAGCAGCAGCACGACGGCGATGGCCCGGCCGGCGGAGGCGCCGAGCACGGCGGTCTCCTGCATGGCCGCGTCGTCCGTCGTGCGGGCGGACCACAGCGCGGTGCGCACCAGCGCGGGAACGGCGATCAGCGCGCCGGCGAGCACGGCGACCGCCGCGGCCGGACCGCTGCCGGCACCGGCGAGCGCGAAGCCGAGCACCAGCACCAGCGGGGAGGCGAAGGCCCCGAACCACCTGCCGACGATGGCAGCGGCACCGGATCCGGTCGGTGAGGACGGGACGGAGGGCAGCTGGAGGATCGCGGTGCGGACGCGCTCGATGAGCACGGGAGCGGTCCGCGGGCGTACCTCGATCTGCGGCAGGTCGATCGCGCCGGTCGTCGCCGCACTGACCACCGGGTAGTCGACGGCGACCTCGTCGATGCCCTCGTCGTCGTCGCTGCTGCCGGGCGCCGCGTCGCGCGAGCGGTGGGGAAGGATCTCGAACGCCGCGGCTTCGACGAAGTCGTATCCGGCGGGGTCCCCGCCGACCGCGGGCTCGATCGCCGCGGGCCCGGTCACCGCGTCCTGGGGGGTGTCGGCGCGGCGGCGACCCGACCGCCGGCCTGCCGGCTCGACCGGGGCGACGACCTCGATCGGCCGCGCGTGCGCGCCGCGGCGGGACGCCCGGGTGTCCGGCGCGGGCGGGGCGGGGACGATCGGCTGCTGCTGGACGGGGGCGGAGGGCAGCGGTGCGGATCCGAGCACCGGGATCGCGACGGTCGGCAGGTCGGGGTCGCCACCCGTCGGCACGAGCACGTCGTCCTGGTCCCAGGGCGCACGCGGGCGTCCGATCGCACGGAGGGTCAGCTCCCAGTCGTCGTAGAGCCCGTCGCCGGTTCCGGCGGACACGGTCGGACGCGGTTCGGCGGCCAGCGGGCCCGTCTGCGGCTCGGGCTCGACCACGGGTGCCGCGTGCCGCGCGTGCTGCTGGTCGTCGACGACCCCGATCGGTGCCGTGGAGTCGCTGATCATCGACTCGAGCAGGCTCGCGGTGACCTCCGGCAGCGAGATCGGGCCGGTGGGCAGCACCCGGTCCAGCGGCTCGACCCGCGGCATGTCGGCGGCGGACGGCGGCGGGCGGAAGCCGGTGCGTCGCTTCACGGGCAGGTCGTCGGCGGTCGGGAGCCCCGCGGGCTGGACGATGGGACCGGTCGCGCTCCGTCGACCGGTCGGCCGATCGGCCCGGCGGAACGACTGGGACGCCTCCGCCGCCGGCACGGAACCTCCGGACGCCTGCCGCATCGCCCGCTCCACCTCGGCGGCGCGACGGGCGAACGCACCGTCGTCCCGCGGCAGGTCGGCACGATCGCGCGCCTCGGGCTGCTCCATCCGCGGGAGGGACAGCGGCTGCATCGGGGCATCGCGGAGCGCGGACGCACGCGGAACGACGGGAACGGTGCCGGTGGAGTAGCGCTCCAGCTCCGCGGCGAGCACCTCGGCGAGCTCGTCGTCGTCGTGGACGTCGTCCTGCGCTGCGGGCGCGCCGGTGATCGACCGGTCGTCCGCCATGCGCCACATGCTAGCGAGCGGCACGGACGCCGCCGAGGGCCGGCCCGGCGTGTGCGAACCCCGGCCGACCCGGGGATCGAGGGTCGACGGGAAACCTGCACCGAAGCGAGACCGGTGCGCGCGCCAGCGCCGCAGCAGCGGCGGCACGGCAATTAGGCACCGGTGGGCCCTGCCGGGTTCGAACCGACGACATCCACGGTGTAAACGTGGCGCTCTACCAACTGAGCTAAAGGCCCGGACGGTTCGCCAGCGTAGCCCCGCGAGTCCGTCGGGAAGAGGCTGAGCACCCGCGGATCGTCCGAGTGCGCCGAGTAAGATCGGCGCCGCTTCGTCCTCGATCAGGAAGCGAGAGCACTCGGTGGCGGTCAACGATCAAAATCCCTACCTCGCCGGAACCATCGACCGTGACCCGGCCGAGACCGCCGAGTGGGTCGAGTCCCTCGACACCCTCGTGGGCCGGCTCGGACACGAACGGGCCCGCGAGATCATGCTCAGCCTGCTGAGCCGCTCGCAGGAGCTGCATCTCGGCATCCCGATGGTCCCGACGACGGACTACGTCAACACCATCGCGCCGGAGGACGAGCCGTCGTTCCCCGGCAACGAGGAGCTGGAGCGGCGCTACCGAGCGTGGATCCGCTGGAACGCGGCGATCACGGTGCATCGGGCACAGCGCCCCGGCATCTCGGTGGGTGGCCACATCTCCACCTACGCGTCCTCCGCGGCGCTGTACGAGGTGGGCTACAACCACTTCTTCCGCGGGCCCGACTTCCCGGGCGGCGGCGATCAGGTCTTCTTCCAGGGACATGCCTCCCCGGGCATGTACGCCAGGGCGTTCCTCGAGGGCCGGCTGTCGGAGGAGGACCTCGACGGCTTCCGCCAGGAGAAGTCGCACGCGCCCCACGCGCTGTCCTCCTACCCGCACCCCCGGCTCATGCCCGAGTTCTGGCAGTTCCCGACCGTGTCGATGGGCATCGGCCCGATCAACGCGATCTACCAGGCGCAGGCGGCGAAGTACCTGACGAACCGCGGCATCAAGGACGCGTCCGAGAGCCACGTCTGGGCGTTCCTCGGCGACGGCGAGATGGACGAGGTCGAGAGCCGCGGGCAGCTGCAGATCGCGGCGAACGAGGGCCTCGACAACCTGACGTTCGTCATCAACTGCAACCTGCAGCGGCTCGACGGCCCGGTGCGCGGCAACGGCAAGATCATCCAGGAGCTGGAGAGCTTCTTCCGCGGTGCCGGCTGGAACGTCATCAAGGTCGTCTGGGGCCGCGAGTGGGACGACCTCCTCGCCCGCGACACCGACGGCGCCCTCCTGAAGCTGATGAACCAGACGCCGGACGGCGACTTCCAGACCTACAAGGCCGAGAGCGGCGCGTACGTCCGCGAGAACTTCTTCGGCCGCGACCCGCGTGCGGCGAAGCTGGTCGAGGACTACACCGACGACCAGATCTGGAACCTGAAGCGCGGCGGCCACGACTACCGGAAGGTCTTCGCGGCCTACCAGGCGGCGACGCTGCACAAGGGGCAGCCGACGGTCATCCTGGCCAAGACGATCAAGGGCTACGGGCTCGGACCGAACTTCGCCGGCCGCAACGCGACGCATCAGATGAAGAAGCTGACGCTCGACAACCTGAAGCAGTTCCGCGACGAGCTGCGGATCCCGATCACCGACGCGCAGCTGGAGGAGAACCCCTACCTGCCGCCGTACTACCACCCGGGCCAGGACGACGAGGCGATCCAGTACCTGCAGGAGCGCCGACGCGCACTCGGCGGCTACGTGCCCCAGCGCCGTGTGGATCACGCGCCGCTGGCGCTGCCGGACGCCAAGGCCTACCAGGTGCTGAAGCGGGGGTCGGGCACGCAGCAGGTCGCGACGACCATGGCGTTCGTCCGGCTGCTGAAGGACCTGGTCCGCGCGAAGGACTTCGGCGCGCGCGTCGTACCGATCATCCCGGACGAGGCCCGCACCTTCGGGATCGACGCCTTCTTCCCGACGGCGAAGATCTACAACCCGCGCGGACAGCACTACACCTCGGTGGACCGGGAGCTGCTGCTCGCGTACAAGGAGAGCCCGCAGGGCCAGATCGTGCACGTCGGCATCAACGAGGCCGGCGCCGTCGCCGCGTTCACCGCGGCCGGAACCTCCTACGCGACGCACGGCGAGCCGCTGATCCCGGTCTACGTCTTCTACTCGATGTTCGGGTTCCAGCGAACGGGCGACGGGATCTGGGCCGCGGGCGATCAGATGACCCGCGGGTTCATGATCGGCGCGACCGCCGGGCGCACCACGCTGACCGGCGAGGGTCTGCAGCACGCGGACGGGCACTCCCACACCATCGCGGAGACGAACCCGGCGGTGGTCTCCTACGACCCCGCCTACGGGTACGAGATCGGCCACATCGTCGCCGACGGGCTCGAGCGGATGTACGGCACGGGACCCGACGGGCAGGGTCACCCCGATCCGAACGTCATCTACTACCTGACGGTCTACAACGAGCCGATGGCCCAGCCCGCCGAGCCCGAGGGTCTCGACATCGAGGGCGTGAAGCGCGGCATCTACCTGCTGAAGCGGTCGGAGGCGCAGGGCCCGCGGGTCCAGCTGCTCGCGTCGGGCGTCGGGGTGCCGTGGGTTCTGGAGGCGCAGCAGCTGCTGGAGCAGGACTGGGGCGTCGCCGCCGACGTCTGGAGCGTCACGTCCTGGACCGAGCTGCGTCGCGACGGCCTCGCCGCCGAGCACGAGGCGTTCCTCGACCCGAGCGCCGATCGTCGGACTCCCTACGTGACGGCGAAGCTCGAGCCGACGGAGGGCCCGGTCGTGGCGGTGAGCGATTTCGCCCACTCCGTGCCCGACCAGATCCGCCAGTTCGTGCCGCGCACCTACGCGACGCTCGGCGCCGACGGCTTCGGCTTCTCGGACACCCGGGCTGCGGCCAGGCGCTTCTTCCACATCGACGGCCCGTCGGTCGTCGTCCGCGCGCTCGAGGCCCTGGCCGACGAGGGCAAGGTCGACCCGTACGCGGCCGCGCAGGCGATCGACAGGTACCGCCTCAACGACGTGCGCGCCGGCACGTCCGGCTCCGCCGGCGGCGAGAGCTGATCAGGTAGGCGGTGGCAGCGGCACGCTCCAAGCAGGAGACCCTCGCGTGGCTCCGGCAGATCGCGGGTGAGCTGGCCACCGCCACCCTGAAGCGGCTGGAGGAGACCCTCCCCTGGTACCGCGACATGCCGCCGGGGCGGCGCAGCTCGGTCGGGCTCGTCGCACAGGCGGGCATCCGCTCGTTCATCAGCTGGTACGAGGACCCCGCATCGACGCCGTGGATCGCCGCCGACGTCTTCGGCGCGGCGCCCCGTGAGCTGCTGCGCTCGGTGAGCCTGCAGCAGACGCTGCAGCTGATCCGCGCGACCGTCGAGGTGGTGGAGGAGCGGATCTCCAGCGCGAAGGACCAGACCCTCCTGCAGCCGATCCTGCTGTACTCGCGGGAGATCGCGTTCGCCGCTGCCGACGTCTACGCGCGGGCTGCGGAGCAGCGGGGCCTCTGGGACGCCCGACTCGAGGCGCTCGTCGTGGACTCGATCCTCACAGGCGAGGCCGACGACGCGCTGCCCTCGAGGATCGCGGCGCTCGGCTGGCACGGCCACGGCGAGGTCGCCGTGCTGGTCGGCACGACCCCGCGGCTGCTCGACGTCGACCAGCTGCGCCGCACGGCGCGGCACCTCGCCTCCGACGTCCTGATCGGCGTGCAGGGCGCGCGACTCGTGCTGGTGATCGGGCGCTCCGACGAGGCCGCAGGTCCTCTGGTGCGGTCGGAGGAGCCGCCTCCGCGGCCCGACGACGCTCCGGCAGACGACGCGCCGAGCACGCAGGCCTCGTTCCTCGACATCGCGGAGAGCCTCGAGGCCGGGTTCGGTCCTGGGCCCGTGGTGCTCGGGCCGACGGTCGCCGACCTCGTCACGGCGTCCCGCAGCGCTCGTGCCGCGCTGGCCGGCTTCGCCGCCGCGCGCGCCGTGCGGTCCGCGCCGCGACCCGTGGCCGCCGACGACCTGCTGCCCGAGCGGGCGCTCGCAGGGGATCCGCTCGCCAGGGCGACGCTCGTGTCCCGCATCCATGCGCCGCTGCGCGACCACCACAGCCCCGAGCTGCTGGTCACGCTCTGGGCCTACCTCGACAACGGGCGCTCCCTCGAGGGCACCGCCCGGGAGCTGTTCGTGCACCCGAACACGGTGCGCTACCGCCTCAAGCGGATCACCGAGCTGCTCGGCTGGGACCCGACGTCGCCGCGGGACGCGTTCGTGCTGCACGCGGCACTCATCGTCGGCGCCATCAGCGAGCCCGCCCAGATCCGCCGCCGGCGCTGACGTCAGGCCCTCAGAACGGGCAGGGGTCGTCGGGTTCCGTGAGGAGGTGTTCGGGTGCGGGGTCGGAGGGTTCTGGTGGTGGGTTGGTGAGGGTCCGCCATGGGGTGTCCCAGTGGGTGGTGTGGTCGGGTTGCAGGGTCTGGGTGGTGAGGCCGGTGCTTTTGCTGTTGTGGTGGGGTCGGCAGAGGCTGGTGAGGTTGGTGGCGGTGGTGGTTCCGCCGTGTTGCCATTCGTGGGCGTGGTCGATGTCGCAGCGGCTGGCGGGCCGGTTGCAGCCGGGGAACCGGCAGGTCTCGTCCCGCAGTTGCACCCAGCGGCGCAGGTCCGCTGGTGGCGTGTAGGTGGTTCGGTCGAGGTCGAGTCGTGCCCCGGTGATCGGGTGGG